>CAYWXN010000014.1:0-1599 GCA_964462075.1 uncultured Ruminiclostridium sp.
TCTACATCTGCATCAGTGCAGATAATTATTTTATTCCATTTAAGATTCTCATAGTTAAATGAACTTAAGTCCCTATTATGCTTTGACCTGATCTCAACGCCACAGCCCAATACCTTTACAAGGTCTACAATTATTTCACTTCTGAAAATCCCACCGTAATCGGCCTTAAGGCAATTAAGAATTTTTCCTCTTACCGGCATAATAGCTTGGAACTCGCTGTCTCTGCCCATTTTTACCGAACCTAAAGCCGAATCGCCTTCCACTATATAAAGCTCTCTTTTATTTATGTCCTTGCTTCTGCAATCTACAAATTTCTTTACCCGG
This sequence comes from uncultured Ruminiclostridium sp., assembly GCA_964462075.1. Classification (GTDB taxonomy): domain Bacteria; phylum Bacillota; class Clostridia; order DSM-8532; family DSM-8532; genus DTU059. The sequence goes on from CAYWXN010000014.1 coordinate 325, forward strand.
CTGGCTATATCCATAGCCCCGCCAAGCTTCTTTTTCACATCTATTCTTGCTTTTTCGGCCGACTCCCGGCTTCTCTTATTTATAAGGACTTGAGCGGCGATCTTCTCGGCGTCTTCTTTATTCTCAATCAAGTAAACTTCAAGCTGCTGTTTCAAGAAATCCGTAATCGCCTCTTGAATAAACTTATTGCTGATAGCTTTCTTAGTTTGGTTCTCATAGCTAGTCATGGTTGAAAAAGTGTTTGTTATGAGTATGAGACTGTCTTCGATATCACTGAAAGTAATCTTGCTTTCATTCTTATTGTATTTGTTATTGTTCTTCAGGTACTTATCAATTTCGTTTACAAAGGCGCTACGCGCAGCCTTATCGGGCGAGCCGCCATATTCTAGCCAACTTGAATTATGATAATATTGTATCGAATTAATCTCGTTGTTAAAGCAAAAGGATATTTCCATTTTTACTTTATATTCGGGTTTATCTTCACGGTCTTTACCTCTGGCCGACCCTTCAAAATAGCAGGGCTTGGATATTCCCTTATCCATGCTCAGCTCGGCAACATAATCTTCTATTCCTTTTTCATAAATGAATCGGTCAGTAACTCCCGACTCTTCGTCGGTGAACTCAAAAACCAATCCGGCATTAACCACAGCCTGTCTTTTTAAGACATCCCTAAAAAATTCTGCGGGGATTTTTATATCGGTAAAAACCTCCCTGTCAGGCTTCCATGTCTGCACTGTACCGGTGTGCTCATAATTGAACTTGGTTTTCTTTAAACCGTCGATATTGTTTCCTTTTTCGAAATGAAGCTCATATTTATATCCGTCACGGTAAACCGTTACGTCCATATATTCGGAGCTATATTGAGTAGCACAAGCACCGAGACCGTTTAAGCCCAGGGCATATTCATAATTTTCGCCTGTATTATTGGAATATTTTCCTCCGGCATATAGTTCGCAAAAAACCAGTTCCCAGTTAAACCGTTCTTCTTTTTGATTGTAATCTACCGGAATGCCGCGACCCTGATCTTCTATTGTTATAGAGTAATCCTTGTGTCTGATTACCCGAATCAGATTCCCATAGCCTTCTCTGGCTTCATCAATTGAATTTGATAAAATCTCAAAGAAGGAATGCTGACAACCTTCCAATCCATCAGAACCGAAGATGACTGCCGGCCTTAACCTGACTCTATCAGCACCTTTCAATGACTTTATGCTTTCATTACCATAGCTTTTCTTTTGTCTGTTACAAACAGACTCTTTAAAGGATCTGGATAAT
>CAYWXN010000014.1:1609-18601 GCA_964462075.1 uncultured Ruminiclostridium sp.
TTTCGTTTCCATAGTTTTTCTTTTGTCTGGCAGACATTTTTTCACTCCTACCGCTGTAATCAGTTTTTGTTCTGTCACTGTATTCCTATTCTTCTTGAATAGAGAAGAATTTATCGCATACTGTATCATTCAATATAAATTATATTACCCAAAACAATAAATTGCTATTATATTTTACCAAACATCTGTTCTTGATGCAAAACACGTCTATCAGAGGATATTAACGGGCATTATTAATCCTTATACATTGACATATCTTTACTGTTATAGCTACAATGTTATATATAATAAAGAATAAGGAGGTATTCTAATGCGACAATTCAACTTTGCAATTTTGGGAGCGGGTAATATAGCTGAAAAAATGGCTTCGACAGTTATTCACATGCCGCAAATCATTCCTTATGGGGTAGGCTCAAGAGATTTAGCACGATCAAAGGAATTTGCCCAAAAATACGGTTTTAAGAAAGCCTTCGGATCTTATGAGGAGATGCTTAATGATCCTGAGATTGACCTTGTATATGTAGCAACACCTCATTCACATCATTATAGACATTCCATGATGTGCTTACAGCACGGAAAACACGTTTTATGTGAAAAATCCTTTACCACAAATGCGGCACAGGCTGAAAAACTGATAGACTTCGCAAGATCAAACAAGCTGGTAATAGCTGAAGCTATTTGGACAAGATATTTGCCAATGTCAAAAACCATCAACGAACTCATTGATAGCGGTGTAATAGGAAATGTCAAATTGATAACTGCTGATTTAGGCTATTTAATATCTCACAATGATAGAATTGTTAATCCTGCATTGGCAGGAGGGGCTTTGCTGGATGTCGGTGTGTATACTCTGAATTTCGCTGCAATGGTATTGGGAGATAAAATAGCAAAATCTTCATCTATTTGTACCTTAACCGACACAGGTGTTGACGAATCCGGAAATGTAACTCTTTGTTTCGAAGACGGAAAGATGGCCGTTCTTTATTTTAGCGCAGTTGCTCAAACAAATCGTCAAGGTATTATTTATGGTGACAAAGGGACTCTTGTTGTGGAGAACATTAATAACCCTGAAGTAATCCGTGTTTACAACCTCGACAGGGAAGTAACCGCAACTTATCCCGCACCGGAACAAATTACCGGGTTTGAGTATCAGGTGGCGTCAGTTATTAATGCTATCGAAAATGGGCTTATTGAATGTCCTGAAATGCCACACAGCGAAATAATAAGAATCATGAAGCTAATGGATGGCATAAGAAAAGAATGGGGTATAGTATACCCGTCAGAAATTGAAAGTGTTTAATAATTAGAATTAAAAATTATTATTAAGAGAAAGCAGCGTAATAGCTGCTTTCTCTTAATAATCAATAATGTTTTCTCACTGATTTTTATACCTGTGCTTATTTAGAAAACAGCCTATTTTTCAATATATCCAAAATAGAGGTTTTTACGGGTAAAGCACTTTTAATATTGATGTTTAACTTGCCTGTATCTGTATTGCCAAGACATTCAATAATTATACCTTCCTGCTTTTTGGTAATCTCTATTTTTGTTATACCTTTTTTATACTTATCACAGGCTTCACTGAAAAAAAGCGAGCATAGACCCATAGTCTGTTTTTCATTTAAAACCGGTTTCAGATATTCTATTGCCAGATCATTTACCTTACTGAAGTCCTTGTAGGTCGCTTCGGGCAATTTGCTAACATCAATAGATATATATACCGATATCTCCTTGCTGCCCTTATATGCTATTACATTGGCAAATCCTTCACTGGAAGTATGGGTCAGCTTGTCACTTTTATTCATCTTTTTTGCAAGTTCGTCAAGACCTTCTTTAATGTCATTTAGGGTTCGAGTTTCTACCTTTTCAAAAAACCCTCCCTTAGAGCCCGTCAACCCCACCGCAGCCATAACCGAACCGGGACTTGCCAATGCGATAAATATTGTGGCAAGCAGAAAAATACTTAACAGTGATATCATGGTTTTTTTATACATTACACATCTCCTCCTTGGATTGTTTTCCAATATAGAATGTCCATACCAAGGAGAAACTTGCATAATTTTTATAGTTTTTTATGAATGAAATCGAAATGTAATAAAACTATTTATTAGGTATTTGAATCGTTAAAAATTAAAGTTATTAGGATCGGAACCCATTCTCTTATTCTCATTGAGTGCTGAAATTCTATCCATGTCCTCTTTAGTTAGTTCGAAGTCGTCTACCTCGGAATTAGAAATAATTCTGTCTTCATGTACAGACTTGGGTATTACAATCCTGTCATTTTGAATATGCCAGCGGATAATAATTTGAGCAGTAGTTTTTTTATATTTATCTGCAAGTTCCTTAATATCGTCAATTGTCAAAGCGGCACCTTTGGCAAGAGGAGACCAAGCCTCCATAGCTATCCCCATCTTATCGCAGTATTCCTTCATGCCCTCTTGAGTAAGCAGGGGACTACATTCTACTTGATTAACAGCAGGAGTAATCTTAGCAGTTAACATCAACTCGTCAATGTGTTGTTCGGTAAAATTGCTAACACCGATTGCGCGCAGAACGCCTTTTTTATGATACTCTTCCATAACCGCCCATGATTCGGCAAATTTCCCCGCAACCGGCCAATGAATCAAATACAAATCAATATAATCTGTCTTCAAAAGCTCAAGACTTCTCTCTATGGCTTGTACTTGCGTACCTTTACGCATATCATCATTCCATAGCTTTGTAGTAATAAAAAGCTCGTCGCGATTTATTCCGGTTGATTTAATACCTTCAGCAACTTGGTCCTCGTTTCCGTAGATAGCCGCAGTGTCAATATGCCGGTACCCCTTATTAATAGCAAACTCAACGGCCTTCTTCGTATTCCCCGCAGACTTAAAGACACCCAGCCCGAAAACGGGTATTTTTACTCCGTTGTTCAATGTCTTTGTTAAATTAAATATACTCATGTAAACCCTCCAAATAGAAGTCATATAATGCGTAGTTCACATTTTAGTACTGTCCCTTTTTCCCTTAGATACATATATTATGCCAATTTGATTCGTTTTTTTACATTATTAAAGTAGTCTCTATATGGGTCTTTCATAAGCTCATGGTCAAATATTTCAGCTCTAAGATGACTTGCCATTGCATCATAAGATCTTTCTTTGTCTCTATTCTCAATAGCCTGCATAATTTTTTCGTGTGCATCCTTAGCTTTTAGTGGATCCTTGGCCAGTAATCTTAACTTTCTGATTCGATCAAAATGAAATGATGCGTTTCTCGAAATCTCGTATAAGTATGGCTTATCGCAGGCTATATAAATAATCTTATGAAACTCATCATCCAGCTTCATAAACTTATCTACGTCCCTATTTTCGTAGTAGGTCTGTAATACGATATTTTCATGTAATTTATCTAGTGATTTTTGCGTGACCGCATCGCAGGCCATTGCAGCCAAATCGGAATCCAGTACGCTTCTAAGATAACGGCCTTCTTCAACCAAATCTAGATCGATAAGCGAAACATAAGTACCTTTTTGCGGGTAAATATCAATAAGACGAACCTGTGCGAGCTCAATTAAGGCTTCCCGCACCGGAGTTCTGCTTACATTAAACATATCAGAGATTTGAGCTTCCTGTATCTGTTCACCGGGTTTAAGGTCCAAACTGATTATATTATGAAGAAGTACCCGTTTTACATACTCCTTCGAACGCTCTTTGGGCTTTCGCTGCATAATTTCAAACAATTTTCTCACCTCGGCTAAATTATATGATTAATTACTAAAATTTACAATACTTAAGGATTTAAAAACATATGGGAGAACACAGCAAACTAAGCATTCTCCCAATTAATTGGTTTTGCAATCTTATATACAGCACTCAATATCCTTTAAAGTATTTCTAAAGCGATCGCAGGCACCTATTATCCCGTCAGGCTGTTCGAAGACCATGTAAATGCCTGTTACAAGCATGTCGGCTCCATTGCGTACACAATCTGCAGCTATACCGTAGTTCACTCCACCATCAACAAGTATTTTAAAGTCATACCCATTATCCTTCCTAAAACGTGCCAGCTCAGCCAAGCGCTCCATAGAGCCCGGAAGAAACTTTTGTCCGGCAAAACCCGGCTCAACTGACATGAAAATAATATAGTCGAGCAAATTTGCGTAAGGCTCAATGTTATCAATTCTTTGGGATGGATTCAAAACTACGCCTGCTTTCATTCCTGCAGCCTGTATAGTAGTAATTGTACGTCTTACAAAACTAGTACTGTCACAATGGAAAGCTACGTAATCTGCCCCATATTGTTTGAGAGTTTCAATATAATCCATCGGATTATCCACCATCATATGTACTTCTGCCAAGCAATTTGGATATTTTTGCTTTAAATCTTTAACAACGCTTATCGGGAAGCATAAATTTTTAACATAATGACCATCCATCAGATCTATATGAAAAAACTGTACTCCCCCTTCCACAAGCTCATTTACCTGTTTCCCAAAATCCAGCAAATTTATATTCGCAAGCGAGGGCGCATTAATAACCATTTTCATCCTCCTTTTTGTGCCCCAAAATATTTCTTAAAAAATGATATGGTTTCTTTTGCTGCGGTCATTCCGTCAGGCAGAGGAAAACACTCAACCGACAATACTCCATCATAACCTGAATTAATGATATTACTGCAAAAACTGTCATAGTTAAAAGCTCCCGAACCGGGATACATCCTGGTATTATCACCAAAATGAATATGCCCTAAATACTGTCCGGCATCCAATAACCATTGCTTCAAAGAATATTCCTCTATATTGATATGAAAACTATCCATCAATACCTGTGTATTTTTTAAATTATATTTTTCTATCATATCAACAACATCTTTAGCAGTGTTAAGGACATTGTTTTCAAAACGATTTGTAGCCTCAAGCAAGATATAAACACCCTTGGAAACAGCATATTCCGTAATAATTCTCAGATTAGCAGCCATAATTCCCAGATGTTTTTCCCGGTCACCACCCTTTGGCACATTTCCTTTAATACTACCTATAGTAACCTTACTGTCTATCTTTGCTGCAATATCAATAAAACTCTTTACCATTCCCACAAGGCGCTTCTGGTTATCTTCATTTTCGTCCATCAGATGCAGACCGAATTTTCCATAAATAATGCCCGTTCCTATAGTAGCAACAATCATCCCAAGCCGTTGTCTTGCGTCATTGATTCTGTCAATGTCCAGCTCATCGGGGTTAGGAGTGTGTATTTCTACGCCATCATAACCAAGCTCTTTTGCAATTTCCATATTTCGTATAAAATCACCGGCCAGCAAGAGCGGCGTGGATGGTGATGTTTCCTTACCTATCGCCATGCAGTATTTCATGCAGTAGCAACCTCCTTCTTAACGGTATTCTTTATACGTTCCTTCTTTCTGTCGGCATAAACCTGAGCAAGAACTGCAATTAACAGAATAATTCCTGTTATAATATCTTTCCAGTATGCACTGATACGACCGTTCAGATTGATGAGATTGGTAATAAACTGTACAAATAATGCTCCGAAAAATATACCATGAATCTTTCCTGTTCCTCCGCGGACATTAGTACCACCTATTACAACCGCAGCCATAATGGTCATTTCCCATCCCTCACACGCGGTCGGCTGTCCTGCATTGATACGTCCCGCAAGAACAATACCTGATAGTGCTGCTGTAAGACCACTCAATAGAAAAACAGACATCTTAATTTTTGACACGCGAATACCCATCATTTCAGCAGCTTCTTCATTTCCGCCTACTGCATAAACTGCTCTGCCGAACGGAGTCTTCATCATAACAATCGTTAATATAATGATAAGAGCCAGAAATATCGCTGTCGGGACCGGAAGGATTCCGGCAATGTTGTTGTTACCGATAGCCTTCAAAACCGATGCTTTGTCAGAAAGTGTAATAGAGAGCTCTTTATTAATCAAGAGAGCGACTCCACGGGCTGCCAACTGTGTTCCGAGAGTGGCTATAAAGGGCTGCACCTGGAATTTAGATACAACAAATCCATTAAACAAACCAAAGAATGCACCAACTAGCAACCCGCCGATAAGACTCGGAATAAATCCGTAAGGACTCAGCATCGCTGTAATCATACTTGCAGCTGCTGCAACAGCACCAACCGAAAGATCACGTGCTCCTATAAAAAAGCACATATTTACCCCGACACCCATAATACCAATCATAGAGGCCATATGAAGTACATTTATTATATTTAGCTTATAGTTTAAAAATGTAGAACCGTATGTTAATCCGCCAAAAGTCATAAGTACAACAATAGCAATTAAGGAGGTATTGTTACTTATGAAATTTCCCATCTTTTTTTTAGTTAAACTTTGATTATTCATAATCTTCCCCCCCTTAAACTGCTTTCTCGCGTTGTATGGCAAGCGAGAATATGATGACACATGCCTTTATGATGTTCGAAGCTGCAAAGGGAATACCGTTCATATTTACGGTAGTTCCTATCATTATCATGATAATACAACCCATAATAGAACCAACAATCCGTGCTTTACCGCCTTTCATGGATGTGCCGCCGATGGCAACACCTGCAATAGCATCAAGTTCATATAACTTACCTAGTTCGTTAGGATCCAACGCCCCATTACGGGCCATTTCAAGTATACCCGCACTGCCTGCAAGTACTGCGGATACAATATAAACTGCAACTGTTACTCCGACAGTTCTGATACCTGCAAGCCGCGCTGCTTTTTGGCTTCCGCCAATGGCTTCAACATACTTACCGAATGTAGTTTTATTGACAACAAAGATACCTATAATAACTATGATTACGAAAAAAATAGTTTGAACCGGTATGTTCCCGGGGAACCTATAAAGCCCGAGAAACTTTATTTCAGGATAAGAACTAAGAACAAAAACTGATGATTTTGCTAATAAGACAGTCACTCCTCGCATTACAATCTGCATTACGAGAGTATGTATTATCGGTTGAACACCGGTTTTTGCAATAAGTAATCCGTTAAAAACACCTATCAGGCCACAACAAACCAGTCCGATGATACAAGCAACAATAAAATTTATGCCCGCTTTCAATCCCATTGCAACAATCAGGCCACAGAATGCCATCATTGAGCCTGCTGAGATATCGGTTCCGCCTGCTGAAATCATAATGGTCATACCGATAGTTAAATACAGGATCGGTGTTGATTGTTTGACAATCAACAGCAAAGTGCTCACAGATAAAAAGTTCTTTGTAAAAATGACATTAATTAATATCAATGTACCTAAAGCAATTGCGGCACCATATTCGATAAAGATTTCCCTAACGGAGAGTCTTTTCTTATTGGCAAATGCCAAATCGTTTGACGCTTTAATAATATGTGTCATATGGACGTCTTCCTTTCTAATAGTTAGGCAATTACCTGTTAAACACCATGCAAGGCCATTGCAGACATAACGTTTTCATTGCTTATTTCTTCGTTAACAAGCTCTTTAACCTTCTTGCCTTCATTAAGAATAATAATCCTGTCACAACCTCTAACAAGCTCGTCAAGCTCAGATGAAATGTAAACTACACTTATTCCTCTGTCAGAAATAGACTTTATCAAGTCCTCAATTTCACCTTTGGCACCAACGTCAATCCCACGTGTCGGTTCATCCAGAATAATAAGGTCAGGATTCATAGCAAGCCAACGTGAAAGAATGACCTTTTGCTGATTCCCGCCACTCAAATCCTTGATTTTTGTCTTGCCGGACGGTGTTTTAATTGCAACTCTATTTATATACTCGTCGGTTATTCTTTTCTGTTCTTTGTTATTAAGAATGCCAAATCTACATATGTTGCCTAGTAACGACATTGTAAGATTATCCTGAACACTCATGAAGGGGAAAATACCTTCAGTTTTCCTATCCTCGGAACAAAATGCAAAACGCTTTTTAATAGCACTATAAGGGTTTTTGAATTTTATAGCCATGTGATTTAAGAAAATTTCGCCCTCATAGTTTTGATCATCACCAAATAGAACCTTTGCAATCTCTGTCCTTCCGGAACCTAGTAGACCTGCAAGCCCTAAAACTTCGCCTTTACGAATTTCTATGCTAATACCATTTAGACGATGGTTTGCCTTTTCAATATCTCTCGCTTCAACGAATACGTCGGCATTTTGTTTGTCAGGGCTATACTGCTTCTTTTTATATAGAATCTCACGAGCATCACGACCTATCATAAGTGAGATAAGCTCAATCTTAGGCAGCTCGGATAATGGTCGGCAGGTAACAAACTCTCCATCCTTTAATATGGTACCTCGATCGCATATCTGGTAGACCTCATCCAGCTTATGAGTAATAAATATTGTAGAAATCCCTCGATCCTTAAGTTTTCTGACAACTTCAAATAGTACGGCAACCTCATTATTATCCAAGGAGGATGTTGCTTCGTCCATTATAAGAAGCTTTGTATCAATAGATAAAGCACGTGCTATAGCTGTCATCTGTTGAATGGCTGTACTCTGCATTTGCAGTTGCTGTGTAACATCAATATCAATTCCTAAATCGAGCATAGCAGCTCTTGCATTAGAATTCATTGTATTCCAATCAATAAAACCATTTTTAAGGGGTGCATTCCCCAGATAAATATTCTCAGCGATACTAAGAAAAGGGCTAAGATTTAACTCTTGAAATATTGTGCTTATCCCTAATCTTTGTGCCTCCAGAGTATTTGCAGGATTTATGGCCTTTCCGTCAAACACCATTTTCCCTTCGCCCGGATCACGGCGATTGTACCCTGTAATAATTTTTATAAGGGTTGACTTACCGGCACCATTCTCTCCGAGTAAACCCATAACTTCACCTTTATTGACGCTAAAGCTGACATCTTTAAGAGCTTTTACCCCAGGAAATGTTTTTGAGATATTAGTCATTTCAAGCAATACATTTTTTTGCTCCACTTGAGGACCTCCTCGCTTATATAAATACTGCTTTTATCTACAGTGTTGTATAAAACCAACACATCATCCGCACAAAACAGTACGGTTATTCACTATTTAAAATAATAGAATCAATTATATGTTAAACTAATAAAAATTCTTATAATATTTCTTTAATGTTTTCTCAATATACAATGTCTAACGTTTAATATTCTTATAGTATATAGGCAAATAGTCCAATAAGATTTTTGGTAGCAAGATTAAGCATTCTCATTGGACTATTCGCTCAATTCAATTTATTAAGTACAAATTTTGTAAACCAGAATGCTTACCAAGTTGCTTTTGCTTGTTCTGCAGCTGCGTTCTCTATAGTGAAGAAACGGTCATTAGCCCACATATTTGTATCAACTGTTTCGCCTGCTTCTATTTTCTTGACAACCTCGAGTGCTGTTTGAGCCAGATAAGGTGTACATTCTGAAACAGCGGCTACTCTACCTGCAATAACTTCATCAAGCATCGCGGAGCTGCCATCACCGATTGAAACAACTGTAATATCTTTTCCGGGTGTAAGACCCATACCGTCAATTGCCTGAAGAACGCCAAATGTCATTTCATCAGACTGAGAAACAATAACATCAATCTTGTCGCCGTGTGCTTGAATAAGGTTTTCAGCAGCGGTTTGCGCATCGGAACGCATGAAGTTACCAACTTGTGAATCGAGCATTACATATTTAGAATCCTTCTCAATAACACTTGCAAAACCGCTTGTGCGATCTAAGCTCGTTGTAGCACCGGGTGTACCAGTGATTTCAACAATGTTCGCTCCATTGGGGAAGTTATCAACCACCCACTGTCCAACTCTGGCGCCACCATCTTTTGCGTTTGTTCTGATGCCTGTTACAAAGTCTACTCCCGGGGTGCCTTTAACTGTACGATCAAGAAGGATAACCTTTACGCCAGCTTTTTTGCATGCTTCCATAGCAGGAACAAGACCTTCTTCTTCTTTTGGCTTAATTAATAGATAATCAATGCCTTGAGCAATCAGGTCGTTAACATTAGCAACTTGTGTCGCAGTATCGTTCTTAGCTTCATTCCAAACAACTTCGTAGCCTGCGCCCTCAAATACTTCGAGTGCATTCTCGGTGTTGGTAATGTTCCAGGAATTTGTGTAGTGTACAGCTGCAATACCAACTTTTTTTGCCTTAGCCGGTTGGCTTGACTCAGAGGGTTTTGCAGATTCTGACGGAGCTGCTGAGCTGCTTTGTGCAGGAGCGGCCGGCTGTGATCCACAAGCAAATAATGAAATAGACATGCATAGTACCAGTAGAATTGCTAATAATTTTTTCATTTTACTCCTCCTAATATAGATGATGTTTTTGAGATATATTAATTTTCAATTAATATATTACGTTTTAATAATATATCATGCGCTGAAAAAAATCAATACTTTTTAGTTATTTCTTTTAAATTAATATGGTTACCTATTAGTTTTTTGTATATTATTACAACAAAAAAGTATTGTCCTAGTTGCGTACATAAAAAAGGTGTGCTATAATTTCAGCATAGTGTTATATATTAATCAACAACTAATATATTTCACTCGAAACAATTAAGTCACCATTCTATCAAATTGAAAATATTAATTAGGGGGGAATAATTATGAAGGTCGTAATTTCCTGTGAATTCGCCGGTCTACCATTGAAGACTGCAGTTCTCGAACATCTTAAAGAGCTGGGGCATGAAGTTTTGGATGTTGGTCAAAAGTCACCAGACGAAAAGATTCTATACCCGGAAGCGGCATCTGCACTTGCAAAGATTATACAAAAAGGTACTTGCGATAAAGGTATCCTTATCTGTGGTTCCGGTGCGGGTGTTAGTATTGTTGCCAATAAGTTTAAGGGTGTATACGCTGTAGCCTGCGAGAGCATTTTTACAGCTCAAGGTATCCCAATAATAAACAATGCTAACGTACTGGTTATGGGCAACAATGTTGTAGGACAAAAGAATGCTTTTGCAATGGTGGATAAATTCCTTGCAAATAGCTTTGCTCTCGGAGAATCTCCTGAGCGTAAGGAATTTCTTACAGGTATGCTAAGAGATGTCCAAAGAATAGAGGACGAAAACTTTAAATAATTTTAGTCTAAAAATTAAATAATAGTAGTCGGAGGATATTGACTATGGATCAATACAATCTTAAGAAACATCCTCTGATCCTCGAAGATATGCGTATATCCAGAAGCTATATAGGGGGGACGCTTCTGGATAAATGGAAAGGTATACTTTCCTTTGCCGAAACACACATGTGCGAAGAGTGGCATATGTCTGTTATTGAGGTTCAGAATATCGACAGTAAACCCGGTGAAGGCTTAAGCCGAGTAAAATTACCGGATAGCAGTTATGCCACTCTTCGCGACATTGTCGCATCCGATCCTACAGCTTTTTTAGGTAAGGAGCATGTAGAAAAAATCGGTACTGATATTGGCCTGGGGCTCCGCACAGGTGATTCAATAGTTAGGCTGAGCCTTCAAGTTCATCCTCGTCCGGAGGATGCAAAGCGTTACTTGAATTTTCCCAGAGGTAAAAGTGAAGCTTGGTATATTGTTGAAACCAGAGGAGAAATCAATGGTGTTACGCCCTATGTTCGCATAGGTTTCAAAAAGGGAATTACAAAGCAGAAAATTCGCGATATGTTCTTTGCCGAGGATGTAAAGGGTATTGAAGAATCAATGCATAAGATATCTATTCAAAAGGGCGATGTTATCCTGGTTAATTCAGGTATGCCCCATGCAATGGGGCCCGGCTCCATGTTTCTTGAAGTTGCCGATGCCTGTGATTTCACATTTAAACTGGAACGTAAGATGCCAAATCGTCCACTGGATGATATGGAAATGCATTATGGCATCGGTTTTGAAAATATGTTGGAATGTATCGATTACACAACATATACTGAAGATGAAATTCGGGCTTTGGTTATTAAAACGCCAAAACTCGTTGAAAAGACCGATAATTGCGAGATTTACAAATTTTTTGGTTATGAAAGCACGCCTAGATTTACAATGTATAAGTACGACATAATAGGTGATTATGTAATGGAATCTACCGGTCTGTACAAGGCTGCAGTTGCAATCTATGGAAGCGGGAACTTAAAGGCTGACGATGGTTTTGAGGCAGAATTCCTTCAAGGACAGGGAGTATTCTTCCCGGCTGATTTTGGAAAAATTACTGTCAGCGGCAATTTTTCATTTATATGCTTTGACGGTGAACAAATTAAATAATTCCATCTACCAATGTAGATTTTATGTTTTAAGGCCCATCGGTATAATTCGATGGGCCTCTTTCTAATTTGCCGGTATTCTATTTGTTTTTATAATCAGCCAGTGCTTCATTTAGTTTTTGAGCCATTTGAGCATATTCCTCGTCGGTGAGGAATCTCTTATTAAGGTTAATAACAAAGGTTCCTCCCCACTCCTCTTCATCCTTATATTTTGGCACCAGATGAAAATGCATATGCCCCATTGTGTCAGAAAATGAACCGTAATTAATCTTGTCGGGTGAATATACCTCATTGATTGCCTTTGCCACTGCAGAAACGTCACTCATATAAGCATTCCGTTCTTCATCACTCAATTCAAATAATTCCTTGTGATGTGTAAGTTCAGCAACAACGCATCTGCCCCTGTGTGTTTGCTCTTTAAAAATATACACTACAGATGCCTTAAGATCACAGACCTTATAAACTCCCGATAATGCGTCTCCTTTATCGCAATATACACAACCTGCCATAGTCTTACCTCTTTTCATCAATTATTTCAGCAGATAATATACCTAATTATCCGTCCAGTGATATATTAATATATTTGTTGTAAGAACTCAAGGGTTCACCTTTGCTGAAATAATTTAATTATCTTATTATGTAATATACACCAATTTATTTATACTTATTACATGTAAAACTTAACACATACAGGAGTGGGAACCGAGTAATCTGATACTTTCGAAAAAATATATTGACATCGTACATCTATTATTGTACTATTGTATTAAGCGCTTAATACAATAGTACAATAGGAGTGATAATATGCCTTGGGATCTTAAGTCCGATAGACCCATATATACCCAACTCATTGAGCAAATCGAATTGAGGATACTCTCCGGCGAATATCCACCCGGTATGAGATTACCCTCGGTTCGCGATATAGCTCAGGATGCTTCGGTTAATCCAAACACTATGCAAAGGGCTTTAGCCAAGCTCGAAGAAGACGGCCTTGTGATTACACATCGTACCAGCGGAAGAACCATTACGGAGGATATAGAAATGATAAAGCAAGCAAAAAACCATTTAGCAGAGCAACAAATAGCAGAATTTCTTGAAAAGATGCAGCTAATGGGATTTGAAAAGCGGGAGACCCTCACCCTTATAAACAAAATGCTGGAGGAGATGAAAAAATGAGTGTAATTTTAGAGTGTAATAATTTAAAAAAGAGCTTTGGTTCTAATCATGCAGTAGCAGGAATTGATTTAAAGATAGAGCGTGGTAGAATTGTAGGGTTATTAGGCCCTAACGGAAGTGGAAAAACCACAATAATTAAGCTTGCCAATGACCTTTTGACCCCTACCGCAGGCGATATCCTTATTAATGGAAAGAAGCCCGGCGTTGAAACTAAGAAAGTTGTTTCCTATCTTCCCGAAAAGACTTATCTAAACAATTGGATGAAGGTTAGCCAAATCATAGAGTTCTTTTCAGATTTCTATGAAGATTTTAAACCTGAAAAAGCTTATGATATGTTAAAAAGGCTCAATATCGATCCAAAGGAAAGGCTGAAGAATCTTTCAAAAGGCAATAAGGAAAAGGTTCAGCTCATTCTTGTTATGAGTCGTGAAGCCGAGCTTTATCTATTGGATGAACCCATTGGCGGTGTGGATCCGGCAGCAAGGGATTATATCCTTGAAACAATAATAAGTAATTACAGTGAGAATGCCACCGTTATTATTTCAACACATCTGATATCGGATATAGAAAAGATTCTTGATGATGTTATCTTTATTAAAGATGGACAGATTGCATTGACATCTTCGGTGGACAACATCAGGGATGAGAGAGGAAAATCGGTGGATGCATTATTTAGGGAGGTGTTCAAATGTTAGGAAAATTACTTAAATATGAAATAAAAGCTACCGCGAGAGTTTTTTTACCGCTATATTTAGTTTTAATTGTATTTGCCGTTATTAACAGCTTTATGAATTTCAACGCAGATGACTTTTCAGTATCACAGTTTATAACCTTGACTCTATATATACTTATACTTGTTGGAATGTTTGTTGCCAGTTTTATAGTTATGATACAGCGATTTTACAAAAATCTTCTGTCTGAAGAAGGATATTTGATGTTCACGCTCCCGGTCAAACCCTATATGCATATTGTAAGTAAGCTTATAATCTCTGTGATGTGGATATTTTTTAGTTCTGTTATCGCAATGGCATCAATATTTATAATTGCATCCCATGAAATCACTTTATCGGAAATGTTCATGGATTTAAGCAGGCTATGGAATAGCGCATATTCAGCTCTCGGAGCGTCTTTATACCATTTTATCATTCAGTTGGCTATAGGCTTTATTATCAGTATGGTAAGCGGTATCTTAATAATATATGTTTCCATAGCGCTGGGACATCTTTCAAACAACCACAAGATACTTGCATCCATCGGTGCGTTTCTAGGTATCTACACCATAGCCCAAGTTATTTCAGGCATATTATTCATTGGTCCCGGGAGGCGAGGATTCATATATACTTTGGCACAGCAATCACCGATCCCGTTTACTTTTATATGGCTTGCAATAGCTGTATCAGCAGTATTTGCTACAGTTTACTTTATTATCACAAATATAATACTAAATAAGCGGTTAAATCTCGAATAATAATTCATCTCTTTAAAAACAGGTATCAATAAGAGGGCAGCTCTCACGAAAAAGCTGCCCTCCTGCCATTCAGAATACACTATATACTATCTTTCATCGCTTCATTATACTCCTTAGCCAAAGTTTCAATTAGATTCGCAACAGGCACTATCTCATTGGCTCTATAAGCGTTAGTCCCCGCAAAAGCAAATCCATGCTTTAGTTTACCTGTCTTGGCGTTCATGAGGGCTAATGCGATACAATAGGGACTCTTCTCAATATCACAAGTTACAATGCAGTGATAAGGACATTTATAGGGTTTTTTCCTGCCTTCCTCCACATCATGTAGAAAATCATTCATAATAGCTCTGCCCGGCATGCCTACAGGGCTTTTAATAATAGCTATATCATCTTTTTTGCAGTTAATATAGGTATTTTTAAAATCATCAGACGCATCACATTCCTCTGTTGTCACAAAGCGCGTGGCCATCTGTACCCCTGATGCACCTAATTGAATAATTCTATATATATCTCCCCCGGTATAAAGGCCACCCCCGGCAATGACCGGTATATGTCTGCCTGTTTCATCTTCTATCTTCTTAACTTCATCAATAACATCAACTACTAGTTTATCGAGGGAATAATCCGGGTCGGTAAGCTGTTCCTGACTAAATCCTAAATGTCCACCTGCCATAGGACCCTCTACAACAACAGCATCAGGTGTGTACTGATATTTTTTCATCCATTTTTTTGCGATAAGCCCAAAAGCTCTTGCTGATGATACAATGGGCACAAGCTTGGTATGCTTTTCTTCTCCTAAAAAAGATGGAAGAGTAAGCGGCAGCCCCGCTCCTGCAAATATAATATCAACTTTTTCTTCGATTGATGTTTTAACCATCTCTGCAAAGTTGGACATAGCAACCATTATATTTACTCCAAAAATTCCTTTGGTTTTTTCCTTGGCCTTTCTGATCTCATTTCTTAGAGCTCTTAAATTTGCCTCAAGAAAATTACTTGTGAAGTCTTTTTCAAGCATCCCTATACCTGCAGCAGAAATTACGCCTATCCCGCCTGTATTAGAAACAGCAGTCGCTAATCCGCTTAATGAGATGCCTACCCCCATACCACCCTGAATTATTGGTACGCGTGCTGTAAGTTCACCAATTTTTAAACTTAAGCTGTCAAATGAAAACATATATTTCTCCTTTACCGAATCTATTTAATAAATTATCTCCAGTTTATGTTATCTAATCATATCATCTAGTGATAAATTGTACAATAGCTTGTATTCAGTGTAGAAACATTCAAAAGAAAGAGGCCTGCGGAATCATTTCCGAGACCTCTTATAATTATTATACCGTTTTAAGATGCAGGGTCAATTTCCCGCTTTTTCTTTTTTACAGCAGGTACGTTTTTTTTCTGTTCCCCTATTACGAGCGTAGGCTGCTGATTGTTTATGACAGTATCCTTTGTGATAATACACTTTTCCACATTATCTGTAGAAGGAATATCATACATAACATCCAGCATTATGTCTTCCATGATTGCTCGTAGGCCGCGAGCGCCGATTTTTCTTTCGATAGCCCTGTCGGCTATAACCTCCAGTGCATCATCTTCTACCTCCAGTTGAACACCGTCAAGCTCAAAAAGCCTTTTATACTGCTTAACCAAGGCATTTCTGGGCTTTGTCAATATATCAACCAGTGCTTTTTTATCAAGTTGGCTCAAAGATACCACTACCGGCAATCTTCCTACAAACTCAGGAATAAGCCCATACTTTAATAGATCCTGAGGATTTATTTGTGCAAATAATTCACCTATATCCTTCTGGGCACGGCTCTCTACCTGAGCACCAAAACCCATTGACTTCGTTCCTATACGGTTTTCGATGATTTTCTCAAGACCTTCAAAAGCACCGCCGCAAATAAATAAAATATTTGTGGTGTCAATTTGGATAAATTCTTGATGAGGGTGCTTTCTGCCTCCTTGAGGAGGAACTGAAGCCATAGTCCCTTCCAACACCTTCAAAAGCGCCTGTTGAACTCCTTCACCGCTTACATCACGAGTAATTGAAGGATTTTCTGATTTACGGGATATTTTATCTACTTCATCGATATAGATGATTCCCTTTTCGGCGCGCTCAATATCATAATCGGCCGCCTGAATCAGCTTTAAGAGAATATTCTCAACATCCT
>CAYWXN010000015.1:0-17496 GCA_964462075.1 uncultured Ruminiclostridium sp.
TCAAGCTTGTATCTGTAATTTTTATTCCCATAGCTTAATAAGCCCTCCCTCTTAATTAATTCAATGTCAACATGACATCTCCACTGTTAACCTGCTGTCCTTTGGTTACATTAACCGAAGCAACAGTAGCATCCTGAGGTGAGAGTATTTCGTTTTCCATTTTCATGGCTTCCAAAATAATAACCAAGGTGCCTTTATTAACTGAATCTCCTGCCTTTACCTTGATGTCCAGGATAGTACCCGGCATAGGAGCCGTCATTTTTATTGCGCCTTCTGATCCTGATGATACCGGTGCTGCAGGAGCAGGAGCTGCTGCCGGAGCGGCGGGTACGGAAGCGGGAGCAGCAGGTGCAACTGCTGCAGCTGTTTGTACAGGTCTAACGGCAGAAGGTGCACTTACAGGTGCTCCGCCTACTTCTTCTACTTCAACTTCGTAACTATTTCCATTAACATTAACAACAAACTTTCTCATATTATAATCCTCCAATGTTTAAACTGTATTTTTATTATTATAGCGGTATATTCCCGTGTTTTTTTGAAGGCCTGGTCTCACGTTTTGATGCCAGCACTTGCTATATGCTGACGGGTCGTAGCCGGTTCAATAACATCATCGATGTATCCTCTCGAAGCAGCAATATAAGGATTGGAGAACTTGTCCCGGTACTCCTGAATCTTTTGCTTCCTGAATTCGATAGGATCTTGAGCTTCTCCGATTTCCTTTTTAAATATGATATTAGCAGCTCCGTCGGGACCCATGACAGCTATTTCTGCTGTAGGCCATGCCATAACCATATCAGCACCCAAATGTTTGCTGTTCATGGCTATATATGCTCCACCGTAAGCTTTTCTGACTATAATATTTATTTTGGGAACGGTGGCTTCCGAGAAGGCATACAATAACTTTGCACCATGACGGATTATTCCGTTATGCTCTTGTTTAACACCGGGAAGATATCCGGGAACATCAGTGAAGGTAACAAGAGGGATATTGAAGGCATCACAGAAACGTATGAATCTGGCAGCTTTGTCGGAAGCGTCCACATCTAAAGCACCTGCGGCTACGTTCGGCTGATTAGCTACAATTCCTACTGTTTTCCCTCCGATGTGTGAAAAACCTACCAGAATATTCTTTGCAAACCCTTTATGAATCTCAAAGAACTCTGCATTATCTGTAACTCTTGTAATTAAATCCAGCATATCATAAGGTTTATTAGGATCATCCGGAATAATAGTATTAAGCTCTGCGTCGAGCCTGTTTACATCATCCTGCGACAAGATTTCATCAGGATCGCTTAAATTATTGTCAGGAAGATAAGAAATAAGTTTCTTTATTTCTTCGAAGCAGCTATCCTCGTCCTGACACTCGAAATGAGCAACACCGCTTACTGTGTTATGTGCGTTAGCGCCACCCAGAGTATCAAATGTAACATCTTCGCCTGTTACGGCTTTAATAACCTGAGGACCGGTAATAAACATATGACTTGTTTTATCGACCATGAACACAAAGTCGGTGATAGCGGGAGAATATACTGCTCCGCCAGCACATGGCCCTAGAATTACTGATATTTGAGGAATTACGCCGGAAGCCATTGTGTTCCTAAGGAAGATATCGCCAAAGCCGCCCAAAGCATCGATCCCCTCTTCGATTCGGGCTCCGCCGGAATCATTGATGCTTAAAAAAGGAGCACCCATTTTCATAGCCATATCCATTACTTTTGTAATTTTCTTTGCATGCATTTCACCAAGAGAACCGCCAATAACCGTAAAATCCTGCGATGATGCGAATATAAGTCGTCCGTCTACAGTACCATAGCCTGTAACTACTCCATCTCCTGGAATCTTTTTATTCTGCATTTCAAAATCAATACCTCTGGCTTCAACAAAAGCATCGATTTCCACAAAACTTCCTGCATCAAATAGCAGATTAATTCTCTCTCGTGCGGTTTTCTTACCCGCATCATGTTGTTTTGCGACCTTTTTTTCTCCACCGCCTTGTTTAAGACGTTCTTTCCTTGTGTGAAGATCATTCACTTTTTCAAAAGTTGCCATTTTTTCACCTCGTAGAATGATTGTATAGTGTTGTTTCGTATATATAATAAATTGTTAAAAGGTTAACTAAATTAGCACATGGTCATAATTATATCTTAGTTTAGCTTACAGTGCAATATTTATTAGTTCACAAGTGGCATAGAAATATTCAAAAATTGTCCAATTACCTTTACCCATGTTTTAATACTTTAAAACCAAAAAATTAAGAAAATTGAAAAATGATTCCTTTTGCCGAAAGCAGTATATAAAACAAAGAAAATACACAAAATCTCTATAGATATTTTTTAAGGAGGAATTCTTATGATCAAATGGGCACTAACTTTTTTTGTACTGGCACTTATAGCAGGCTTGTTTGGTTTCGGTCTAATAGCAAATTTGTCGTTCGGAATCGCGAAAGTTTTATTCTATATATTTATTGGCCTTTTTGTAGTCAGCCTTATTTTCGGAAAACGAATGACTAGATCAAGAACATAATTAGAGTATGAAAGGGAGCTCCTTTATTACTAAAAGGGGGACTGTCACACAGTCCCCCTTGATTCAGTCGAAAGCCGCTTTTCTCCGGTAATATCCTGTATAGGTTTTATATCCTGTGTCACTTCCAGAGTACCGAGATATTCTCCTTTAGCGTTTCTAACTGCATAATATCGTATTAATGCGAATCTCGGGCCCAAACGAATCCAGAAATCTTCATGGTCTTTTTTGCCCGATTTAAAATCTTCCACTATTCTTTCAACTACATGCACACTCGCCGGTGGCTGACAATTGCTGACCTGCCTGCCTATTACAGTCTTACGACGGGCAAAAATTCTTTCCTTGCCCATGGTGAAATATTTTACGGCTCCGTCCTTATCAACAAAAGTCATATCAAATGGTACTGTGTTTAATACAGCGTTTACTTCTTCAGGCGACATGAATCCTGCGTCAAATTCAATGTATCCGTCGTTCGAAGGTTCCTCACCCTGATCAAGTATCTTCCCCTCAACATCTACTTTCACAGGCTCCCATTTATCCTTAGGCTTAATAAGTGTATAACCGAACTCCTTACTTTCTTGTTTTATTTTATCCCACTCATCTTCAGACAAGGTGTCTAATACCATAGGAAAGAGAATTTCTTCCTCTTTATAAATCATTTCATTTACACGAACTAAAACAGCCTCAGCTTTTTTAATAAGTTGCTTTTTATCCACCGAAGCAGATTTCAGAATTTCAAGTACTTCCTTAAGCTCCTTACGGATTTCATCATCAACACCCCACATGACCTTTGGCGGAGCGATAATCCCGTACTTCTCCATGTATGGGAACAGAAGATTCTCTTTTCTTAAATAGTGCTTATCTATTTCCCACAACATTTCAAATCCATTAAAAATTTTCTTAGCATTCTTTTTTGATGCATAGGATTTATAAGCATCAATATCTGCTTGAATGTCTTCGATAAGCTCACCGACTGCTTTGTTTTCCTTAATAAAGGTATGAACAGGATGGCCCGGAATCTCTTCAGGCTTTTGGGGCCTGTGAATCTCTTCAATAGAGCCTTTGAATACTTCAGCATGAACGTCGCAAAGCCGCTGGATTTCTTCCACAGGCATTCCCTCAGCTATTAATGCCCCCTCCATCTCTGATATCTCAGCAGTAGATATTCCCTTAATCAACTCTGCGAACCTTGCTTTTACATCTTCTACAGCCTTTCCATTATGAAGGTCCTTTATAATATCCTTTAAAACCTTTTGCCGATGCTCTCGATTATTAATCAGTTCACTCATGTTCGGTACCTCCTGTAATTGTGAAGCCTCCGGATTCTAAAGCTAGTCTGGCTTATTTCGGATATATTTAAACATTAAAAACTACGTTTATTACAGGGTAAAACAAAAAGAAATCGAAAGCTGTGACCCAACTTACGATTTCAATGAATTATGTTTTATATGCAAAATTGGCTTACTCTAATGATTTTTCCAAAGCAGGCCGATTCAGTAGCAGAACTTTTTTATTCCCTATCATTTCAATCAAGCCCTCATCCTGCATTGAGCTCATTTTCCTGCTGACGGTTTCTCTTGTGAGCCCAACATAATTCGCGATTCCCTCACGGCTTAAGGGCAAATCTACAATAGTCCCTTCAGAACTTGGTTTTCCAAATTTATCGGCAAATTCAAGCAACACAGAACTTACCCTCGCACTTACAGTACGAGTTCCCATTGTTTCAACTGTGTTTTCCAGACGATCAAGCCTTTGACATAATACCTCCATTACCTTTAGTCCGATATCCGGGTATTCCTGAACCAACTTTTGAAAATCATTTTTATGTATGATACAAACATGTGTCTCTTCCAAGGCTTCTACTCCATAATTCGATGCCTGATCTCTAAGAAGATTTTTTTCTCCGAAAAAATCTCCCTCAGAAAATATATACAGAATCTGTTCTTTACCGTCTATGGTGTTTCTAAAAGCTTTTACCTGGCCCTTGTTGACAATTACAAGGTCATTCCTGACCTCACCTTCGAAAAGCAGCAATTCTCCCTTTTTGTATTCTTTATGAATAATAAGCTTGATTACTTTTAATAATTGTTCTCTATCAAGTGAAGTAAATAATGAAACACGTCCGGCACAAAGTTTGTGCTGACATGATTCACATGTGCAAAGAGATTTATCCATAGACTGTTCATCCGTCCTGTATATCAAATTAAATACAAGCTTATTTTTATATAATAATATTATAACATAAATTCAGGCATAGCAATAAAATGCTATGTACCGTCGCGGACGGCATGGCCTTCCAGCAGGCCAACCTGCTTAATGTTTCAATGTTCTCGGCACCCGTTCGAAATCGCATTAGCTTGCCACCAATCAGACTTCGCTAACGCTTGTCCTCTTGGGCAAGCCTTGCATGGGTGCTCCTACCGTCTCCCGCGTCGCTTCGCTCCTTGTAAACAGTGTAGCGACCTGCATTTGATTTCGCAAATGGGTGAAAATAGCATAACAGATTATAGCTAGGGTTTTTAGTTCCTTTATAAATATAGCTCCCTTTTAAAGGGAGCTATAATTTATTAGTGCTTTTTATCATATAATAATAAGTATTTACAAAAATTCATTTTTTACACTATTTTATATGATACCAAACATTATGAATCCGACTGTATTGATGCTAAAATTAGCGAACATGTGAACCAGCCAAGAGTTATATATATTATTACTTTTCTCATTTAGCCAGTTGAAAAACAGTCCGGCAACAAAAAGGCCTGAAATAATGAGAATAAACATCCATGGACTAAACCAATTTGCCAGGATTGCCACATGATAAAGTGAAAACGCCAGAGCGCTTATTATATAAGCTACAATTGGATGAAAACTCTTTTTTAATGACAAAAATCCAAACCCACGGAAAAAGAATTCCTCCAGAAGCGAATTTATGAAAGAAATATAGAGAGCGACAAATATAAAATTGTCTTTACTTATATTAACATTTTCGGACAGCAGCTTAGCAATCTTATCTAAATCGATAAAGCCCGCAATTGTCAGGTAGCCACAGAAAATAAAGGCATATACTGCGGCCCCTAATGCTAAAGAAACAATGATTTGCTTTTTTGAGGCAACTTGAAAAAAATCTTTTATAGATAGCTGCTTGTCAAAACAACTG
Organism: uncultured Ruminiclostridium sp.; assembly: GCA_964462075.1. Taxonomy (GTDB): domain Bacteria; phylum Bacillota; class Clostridia; order DSM-8532; family DSM-8532; genus DTU059. The sequence goes on from CAYWXN010000015.1 coordinate 5,678, forward strand.
TAAATAAGAGGAAGCAAAGCAAAAGCTCCTATTTTCCAAAGGGATTTTACCAGATACCCATTGAATGAGTTTTCAACAAAGTACATTATCAAACATGATACAATTAATAGTATAATAATCCCTGTTGCAGTAGTTTTTGCTTTACTCAAAACAATCTCCTTGTTACTTCTTACCGGTATAGATATGAACAGCATCTCTCAGAAATTCAGCCGTTCCGGGCTGTTCCTTATCATAATAAGCCGTAAATCTTTCATCCGCAACATACATTTGAGTAAGTTCTGCGTGCGCTTCCTTGTCATAATGTCCCCAGCAAAGGCTTATCCATTGTTTATGAAGCTCCGCGGCTTTTTGACCGAGCGGACCTGCCGGATCACCGGTTTTATAGGCTTCGGCCAAAGTTTTCTGAATCTGAACTGAAAGGTCATTCATTTTTTCATAATCATCTTTACTCATGTTTTTGAAATAGGCGTTTGATTTTTCAACTGCCTCCATACCGTATTTCTCTTTGATTTCCTTACCGTATTTTTCTTCGTTTTCATCGATCAGATTTTGTTTAAAACCTTCAAATTTCTCTTGATCTGTCATTTTAATTCTCCCTTCTGACATGGCAATTGTTTTCTCCACATTCATTATTAATGTTTCCAACTGCTCTTTTTTCTCCAGAAGTTTAATATGGTGCTGTCTCAGTGCCTCGACGCCGTCAAAAGAAGATGACAAGACAATATTTTTGATACTGTCCAAACTTACTCCCAGCTCTCTGAAAAAAAGAATCTGCTGTAAGCGGTCAACCTCCGTTTGACCATATATCCGATACCCTGACGAATTGATTCTTGCCGGCTTAAGAATTCCGATTTCATCATAGTAGCGAAGCGTTCTGGTACTGATTCCAGCGAGTCTTCCCAGTTTTTGCACCGTGTACTCCATATATGTCAACTCCTTGCACAGTTGATATTACACCTTCACGTAACGTCAATGTCAACACCATATAAAAATAATTTTGTCAGATATTAATGACATAATCAAGAAGCTTATGATATTTCATCATTTAAGAATAATGCGAAGTAATTCTTAGTATCTGATATAGCTGTTTACTATTGCTCCAAGTAGTCCCCAGACAGTACCTAATACCGATCCTGCTATGACATCTCGAGGATAATGCATACCCACATATATACGTGTTATTCCTACCATTAAGGCAATAGCATATAGAATCAGCGCACCTAAAATCCCCGGATTGAAATGCTGAAAAAGCATGGTCGCAAGAAAAAATACCTGACTGGTGTGTCCGCTGGGGAACGAGTGCCCCCTTGCCCTTTCCCCCACAATACGAATATCCTTAAGATATATATAAGGTCTTCTTCTACGTATTAATATTTTCATAAGCTCTACAACCAGCCACAGAGTCAGGGTACCCAGTATAAGCTCGTAAGACAATAAACGGTCAACCCAAAAATAAAAAGCAATTGCCATGGTAAATGCAAAGACACCGTGCCCTATCTGCGTTACTCCAAGCATAGTCCAATCAATCCATGGGGGCCGGTTTCCCCGGGCATTAAAAAGCATGAATACCCAAACATCAATGCTTTGCCCTTTTTCCCAAATCAGGGACAGTGCTACAATACAGAATATCAAAACAAGACTGACCAATACTTTTTGTGATTTAAGTTGAAACCAGAATCGGTTTATTATACTGTCAGGAATAAGCACAAAAGCTGAAACTAATGAAATTATTATTAGAATAACCCAGTAGAAATAGCTAATACGGCTTACCCAATTAATTAGTTTTTTCCATATCCAATGAATTTGTAGCTCGGGAAGCCTGACATCCTCGGCTATTCTGTTTTCTTTTTGTTCCACTATTATCCCTCAATTATGTTAGGAGCAATTTAGTTCTTTGATCCTGTTATTACTTTTAAAGTTTTCGGTTGTATTCCGATCCTGACTGTACCCTCTTTACATTCTGACCCGTCAATCATGACAGGCATAGGAGGATTTGTTTCGATAACCAGATTTCTTACTCTGTAGTGCTTAATACGCGGGTCTTCTATTATGTTAGTATCTGATTTTTTTAGCATATAACCTACCATCAAATCCAGTTTTGGAATATCAGCACAAAATAATACATCCAGTACACCATCGATATAAGCATCATCGGCTCCGACCCTATAGTTATGGCCTATATAAGGCATATTTGATACCAGTACCACATGTCCAACATCTTGAATTTCATGCTTATTATCCAACAAAAGACTAATTTTTGATGGATTTGATGTTGTAAGAGTCGTAAGGAAATCACCGATTCTTGTTATATCCCCATGCTGAATTCCATCACCTGATTGAAATAAAGCAGAGAATAAGCCAACTGAGCAAATCTCTAGAAAAGGTATTTTATTCTCTCCACAGGTTGCAATTCCCATATCAATTTTCATACTCTTTCCGGTTCTTAACAATGAAATAGCTGACCGAATATCTGTTGGAATACCCAGACTTAATGCCAAGTTATTCTGTGTTCCCGTTGGGATAATGCCCATTACCGAATTTTTGCCCAGTATCGCTCTGGCAACAGTTGATACCGTCCCATCACCCCCACAAACTACGAACATACTTATACCTTGCTCTATGGCTTCTGATACTAGCTCGGCATAATCTGTGTCAGGTTCAGTCAAAAACGGTTCGGGTGAAAATTTCCACACCTGCAGCTCTTTTATTATATCCATTAACTGCAATGAAGACTTTTTTGCTTCCCCGGAAACAGGATTAAATATTAGCTTAATTCGTTTACTATGCTTATTTGAATAATTTGAATACATATTTTCTTTCCCGATAATGTTATGTCGGATTTTCTTTATATCATTTCCGTATAAAAATTTTTTATTATTGCAAATACTACCTTAAGAATGAGTGAATTCTTGTAAAAAGGAAATACTGTATTAATGATTTAAAAATTTCAGGAGGAATTGTTTATGAAGAAAATTTTAAGAACAAAGCTAATTATCTACATGTTAATTTTACTAGCGGTTTTATTAGTCGGATGTTTCAATCGTTCCCCAAAGATAACCACTACTCCCAAGCCAAACACCAGTGCCAAAGTAAGCCCTATCGTAAGCCCCATGGGTAGCCCCATGGTTAGCCCTTCTGCAACGTCGGGCCAGGATATAAAGACGACAGCTTCTATAGTCAATACCAACGAAGCTTTTGAGAAAGCTATAAGTAAAGACGGTACCTGGATAATATGTACTTTAAAAGATTTATCTTTCAACAAGGATCTGGTTTTAGACGGTCAATTTACTAACGGTAAGAAAGATACTGCCGGTAAGGATGTAATTCAAAGAAAAATTGCTCTCTATGAACAGGATGAAAACAGAAAGGTCACGGCAAGGTATACTTTGACTGCGCCCAAGCTTACTATCAATAGTCCTGAAGCAAGAATTCAAAGCGGTACCTTTAAAGGAGATCTTTATATTTCTTCAAAGAATTTTCAATTGGTTGATACAACAGTTGAAGGAAATGTGTATTTTACTACCGAGGAAGCAAAGTCCACTTTTAAAATGGACGGAACCAGCAAAGTGACAGGTAAGCAGGAATTGAAAAAATAACATTCAGTGATCGAGTATTAGTATCCTATGAAAACTCCCGCCGTTTAGTTGATATTACGGCGGGAGAATATGAAATCTTTGTAATTATCTCAGTAGGTCACTTACCGAAAATGCTGTTTAACTTATCCGAACGCATGCAAAAAAAGACTATTTCAAAGTCAATTTGTAATAGTCCCTTAATTATCATTTACGGTTGTTTTGAGATTTCCGAAAGAGCTTCCGAGGCCTCCATATTAAACCGGTTATCGGTAGCTACATCGCCTAGTGCAAGCATCCCTATAATCATGTTTTTATCCACCACAGGTATCCGTCTTATTTGTTTCTCTGACATCAGCTTTGTTACCTCATCAACTTCCATCTCAGGGGTGGCAGTTGTAACCTGGCCTGTCATGACATCTTTTACCGGTGTATCACTAGGATTTTTACCATGTGCAATGTTTCTGACTATGATATCCCGGTCGGTCACGATTCCTACAACCCCGGACTGGTCACAAACCGGTATAGAGCCTACATTATACTTCTGCATTAATTGAGCCGCTTCCACCACGTTTGAATCAGGGTTAACACAAGCAACATCTTTAGTCATAATATCTTTTACTTTCATGTCTTCCTCCAAATATTTTACTGCAATTTTATTGCACATATATCTTTTGTATCAGACACGAAAGTAACCAAAGAAATTTTATCCATTAAAATGACTTTTGTTCGTTATATTTACTCTCCCAACCTAAACGTTTTACCTAAACCTTCCCGGAAATTGCTTCACTATTCCTTCAGTCATAGTATCGGCCATCATCATTGCCTGACGTTCCATTTCATCATAAAGGTCTATTCCTTTTTGATATTCTTTTGTTAGCATAAAAACAGCTTCATTCTTTACTAAAGCAAGATGGTCAAATAACATCTTTTCCCATTCCTGACGCGACCAATAAGGATTTATACTTGCTAAAAAAGCTGCTATATCCCTTGCGTTGTCATACCATTGTTTTTCAGTTTGTGCGGCTACGTTTTTATCCCCTGCCTTTGCAGCTTTAACGAGGTCAGCCGCTAAAACTAAGTGGTTTCTTAAAAGGTCGGAAAACCTTGCAGCAGCTTTACCATCATAAAAAGGTATAAGCGCAGCTTCAAAATCTTTGGGATTTCTTAAAAGTCTTTGGGTAACAAGCTCCACATCGGGTAAATTAAAAACCATACTTATAATTGCAAGTCTGGTCCAAGTAATATGCTGTTCCCAGAGTAGCCGTATATGATTGCTCAGATCAAATTTAGCTTGTGTTATGCATTCTGCGGAGTAATTTTGGGCGGGATTCCTGTAACCAGGCCAAACATTAATCATTTGCCCTATATAAAGTGTACTTAAATCAACTCCTGGATTAGCAGCAATAATAGCCTCAATAGTAGTATCATAATGCTGGGCTATCCGGAATAGGCTGTCATTGGGTCGAATGGTATGTATGTTTGTTCCTTGAAAATACTGATTCAAATTAATCATCACCTGAATATCTTTCTATACTAAGGGTATGCCAATAAGGAGCCTGTAGTTCCATTAGATTCAAAATATTGACACTTTCATTTAAGAAACGTTATGATTGTAATAAGAGCAAATGATAATATAAAATATGGGATGTAATATTTTATGAAAACAATGATTTGGGCTCATCGCGGAGCATCAGCTTATGCACCCGAAAATTCTATGGAAGCATTTATGATGGCTCGGAATATGGGCGCCGACGGCATAGAGCTTGATATTCATCTTTCAAAGGATGGGCACCTGGTTGTCTCTCATGATGAGACTGTTGATCGTTGCTCAGATGGCAAAGGATTAATAAACGATAAGTCCTTATCGGAACTGTTAGAGCTGGATTTTTCCAACGGCAAAGAAAACTATTTTAATACCCGTATTCCTACTCTGGAACAGGTTCTGGAGTTTATCAAGGGCTCAAATTTGACTTTAAATATTGAGATTAAGAACGAAATTATATTCTATGAGGGCATTGAAGAAAAAGCTATCAACCTTGTTTCTAAGATGGGCTTAGACCATAAAGTAATATATTCCTCCTTTAATCATTATAGCTTGACAATAGTTAAGAAGCTTAAACCGTCGGCGCATATAGGCCTTTTGTACAGCGAAGCCATGGTCGATCCATGTCTTTATGCTAAGCACCTGGGCGCCGTTGCTATTCACCCATACTATAGAACACTTATGGTTCCGGGCATTATAGAAAACTGTAAAAAGCACGGTATTAAAATACATCCTTGGACAGTTGATAGGCAGGATGACATAAATTGGCTACTGGAAGAGAATGTCGATGCAATTATAACCAATCGCCCAGATTACGCTGTATCTATTAGAAATGCTTTTATCAGGTAATAAAGCTCCAAAAAAATATTTATATATATTGTAAGCCCGGAGATATCCTTAATCGGAATATCACCGGGCTTATTAAAATGAATTTATATATTAGTCTAATGCTATTATTTATACGCCTTTGCCAGTTCGAATTCCTCAATTATATCAGCAGATGGTTTTTCTGTCAGTAATGAGGCAATAACAATTGCGATACAGGATACGATAAAGGCCGGAAGTAATTCATATATTCCAAACACGCCTCCGATAGGCTTGATAAGCAGTTTCCAAACAAATACCATAGTACCGCCGGACACCATTCCCGCGATAGCACCAGTTCTGGTTATTCTCTTCCAGAAAAGCGAGAACAACATAAGCGGTCCGAATGTCGCGCCAAAGCCCGCCCATGCAAATGCTACAACTGTAAAAATAACGCTGTTTTCATCAAGAGCTACAATCATAGCTAGAGCTGCTATTACCAATAATGTAATTCTGCTCATAGAAAGAACCTGTTTATCATTGGCGTCTTTCTTCATAATTCCATGGTAAATACTCTTTGAAAAGGCAGATGCAGCAATAAGTAAATAAGAATCAGAAGAACTGATCGTTGCCGCAAGGATACCTGCCATAACAAACCCTGCGAATATCGGAATAAAGAAGTCCGTTGACATAAGAATAAATATGCTTTCTGAACTACTTTGGGTAAGAAGAGCATCAGGATATAATACTCTACCGATGATACCTATAGCGACAGCGGCAGTCAAAGAAATTGCACACCATACAGTTGCTACTCTTCTGGATAGTTTGAGTTGCGCAGGATCTTTAATGGCCATAAATTTTAATAATACCTGTGGCATTCCAAAGTATCCTAACCCCCAAGACATAGTAGAAATAACTGTTAAGAATCCGTATTTTCCGGCATCACCGAATAATGGTTTTCCTGTAGCTTTAAGCTGCTGAACACCGTCTACCAAAGTAGGTTGAGCTATACCAAAGAAATCCATGAATCCCGGAATTGTTTTTGCATTATTTATCACTGCTGAAATTCCCCCGGCAGCAGATATACCAGCTACTAAAACCAGAACCAGTGAAATAAACATTACAATTCCTTGCATAAAATCGGATGCACTCTCGGCAAGGAATCCGCCTATGAATGTATAAAAAACTACAAATAATGCTCCCGCAATCATCATGTAAACATATTTAACACCGAATAATGTACTAAAAAGCTTACCTACAGTTACAAAACAACTGGAAGCATAGACTGTAAAGAATATTAGTATAAAAAGCGCAGCAATTGTTGATATAACTTTTTTCTTCTCTTTGAATCTATTGCTTAAAAAGTCCGGGATAGTAATTGAATCGCTTGCTATTACCGAGTATCCACGAAGCCTCTTTGCAACAAACAGCCAATTCAAATATGTACCGATTAGTAATCCTATAGCTGTCCAAATCGCATCACTTAAACCAACCCAATATGCTACTCCCGGAAGTCCCATAAGAAGCCAACCGCTCATATCGGAAGCCTCTGCTCCCATTGCTGTAACCCAAGGGCCTAAAGATCTGCCCCCAATAAGATAGTTATCACTGCTAGAACCGGCACGCTTAAAATAATACAATCCTATACCGATGACTACTGCCATATAGATACACATGGCAATAAAGATTTGTAGTCTTTCCCCGCTCATAAAGCTTCTCCCCTCAATTTTTTAATGATTGCATAATTATACCAAAGTAATTTATATTATTCAATTTTTTTGTATAAAAATATGAATCTAAATTACTAAACAGTCTAAAAAAAGCACCCCTTAGTTGAGGGATGCCGCTGTAATGGTGTTTTATTACTTTTATAATTCAGTATGAATCATTTATTTTATATTTATCTAAGACGGCATCTAATTCTATGTTACGAATCAGAAACTGTCCTTCTTTATATGATGTTTCATAGATGCCTTTTCCCCAATATTGAAAATGTTCACTTGAACCATCCTTAAAATTGATTGTTATTATAGGGCCGGTAGGTCCTTCTTGCCTCCAATTGCTCCTATAATATTCAGCCGAATTCAAATCATTAATGAATTGTTCAAATTCATCACCTTTTAGAAGCACCTTATAGTCTAATGATACTTCTTCTATCTGAGTTACTGTAATTTTAGACGATAGCTCAGTCCAATACTTTTTATCCCTTGTGTTGTAATATATATCTTTGCCCCACATTGCGTAAATGACAGCAGCAATAAGTATTATCGGAAAAACAATAATTAGAACTTTTTTCATACTTCATGACCCTTCTTTGGAGAATAGTTCTTATTCATTTTTATCTATATATATTCTTAGAGCTTTAATTCCCAAATGGGCCAGCCTGACAAACAGAATAAAACAATAAACACCAGCCGCTAGAATAATAATAAACAATAGAATATTGAAAATAGACAAAAAACCAATCCACCATGGAGCTAATAATTCCGATGCCATCTTTTTTTCTCCTCTCTTAATTACATTTTGCTAGTACCGATTCCACAATTTCTTGAAATACTTTCCCTTTTTCTTTCTGGGTTCCGGTAAGATGTTCCGCCCGAAGCATAATTTTTCGTAAGACTTCGATGTCCTGCTGTATAAACAATTCGCAAAGATATCGTTTCATTCGACCATTATTATATCTGGCAAGCGCCAAGGTAAGTAAATCGGCACGTTCTTTATATTCGACATACCATTTCTCATATCCTTCTGCGGCGATACGTCTGCTATTTCTCTCCTTGGCATGGTTTGTACTGAGGTCACTGAAATCTCCCATTTTCCCAAGCCTTTCGCAGGGAAACTCCTCGCACAAACCACATTGGATTATTTTTTTCTCTTTACAACAACGATATACTTTACACGGTTCTGTATAGTATCCATCGTGAGAGCATCCCGGACATCTACTATTACCGTTTGTCCTGTATCTGGTACAAAGAGCACACGGCATCCCGCAATAGCCATAAGCATAATCTGACAAAATACTCACCTCCAATTAAAAGAAGCAAACCATCATCTTTTACATACCGAAAAACAATAGCTGTTTATGTCTGAATCTAATAAAAATCTATTCTTGTTTCATTAAGTCGCTTAAATAATAAGTCATTTCGGTACTTGAAATTTTATATGAGTTTTCACCATCATTGACATAATGAAAACCCTGAGAAGTTCCTAATATATTAATTCCATTACCACTTTTTAATTTTATTTCAACGATATATTCAGGCGTAGTATCATGATTTTTCTTAAATGATTTTGCACTATTATATATGTTTATAAATTTTTCAATGCTTTTATTATTGAATTCCGTTTCAAATATTTTATTATTTATTGTTATAGATTGTACTTCGCTAACATTAATTCTTGGATGAACACTTACATTAATTGAAAAAATATAATATCCAATTACTAAAATAATAATGCCTATAAAAGCACCGAAAACTCTTTTTTTCATCTATTTTCTACCTTCTATAAAATTTAGTATAAGATTTGCCGGAAACAAACGCTGCTCAAACAAAATAATCGCTGATAAAACACCTTTAATTATGCCAATCATAAAAAATAAAATATGTAGGAAAACAACCGATCCAAGCATTATACATTGGACAACGATCCAAATGACTAAGGCCCCGCTAAAAACACCGCTTATATATCCCTGAAATTTAGACTTAAACCGAAACATTAAAGCACTAAAAATATTCCCAAGCCCAATAACAGTAAATAAAATAATGCCCGGAATGAGAAAATTGCTAAATGGCGAATTTTTTAATGCGTCAACTGTTATTCCAAGCGGGTCCACCGGATCAACAATGGCAGCTAAGCCACCAAATATAGCTCCTATGCCTACAAACAAATGTAAAGCAAATAACAAACGGTATACTGTCTTCATTTCTATTCCTCCGACTGATACAACATTTTATACAATTGAAAACTTTGTTTATTTGTACTCACAATTTTAATCATTTAAATGAATAAATATAGCGAATATCCGTAAGCTTTTCTCCCATAATTTCACAAACGCATTCTTCATTATTACAATGAAAGCGGTTCTTTTCATAAAATCGTCTTGCTCGATGATTATTTTTTAGTGCCCATAAATAAATGTTTTCATAACCTGAGCTTTTTAAATCAAATAAAGCAGTTTCCAATAGCTTATTTCCAAATCCTTTACCAAAATACTGTGGCAAAAGATAAATAGAAACAATTTCACCCCAACTTGGTTGATTCTTATCTCTTGACCTCCCATATGCAACACAGCCCACTGCATTTTCATTATCTATTACTTCTTGCACTGTTAAAACATTATCTTTTATCCAAGCTGTAAAAGCCGGCACCCAAAAATTCTCTTTAAGCTCATCTAAGTAAACTTGTGGAACAATTCCTATATAAGCTGATTTCCAACTCAAAGCATGGATGCGACTAATATCTTGAACATCATCAAGTGTTGCTTTTCTTACTTCCATTTTACCCCTCCATTATTACATGGACTTATATAACTTATATAGTTCTTCCCGCATTATAAACTGTTTTTATATGCTTTTCCCAGTTGGAATCCCGCTGATTGTTTTCCTTTGTCATACCATCTAAAACTATCATTTTGCTTTCAAGTGCTCTGTCAAATATTCTATCACCAAGCATAACCGTTTCCATACTTTTGATATGACCAAATTGATTAAGCATCTCAATTGTATTACCTGCAATACAAATAAATAAGGCCTTAGCTAGCTTCTTCATAGTCCTTTCGCCATATGCAAACCCATAAGTCCAGACTCTATCAAACCAACCAACTAATTTTGCAGGTGCTTCCGTCCAAAATACAGGATATATAAATACAATCGCATCACAACGATTGATTTTTTCTTGTTCTTTAATCACATCATTTGGAACCGGCAAATCCAACCGATAGTTAGATTCTCTGTAATACTCAGATTCACTCATTTCCGGATTAAATCCCATTTCATATAAATCTGAAATCTCGTATGTATTTCCTGCAGCCTCAAGTCCTTTCACAAACTCATCACGAACAACTTTAGTAAATGAATCTTTACTTGGATGGGAATACACAATAAAAACATGCATTTGCTTAACCTCCCAATGAATCAGCGCTTAATACTTAATCTTATTTACTGAATTTCATTACTAACTTATCTAACGCATCATCACATACTCTATATACTGTCCATTCATCCATTGGAACTGCATCCATTTGTTTATAAAACTCAATTGATGACTGATTCCAATCCAAGCACCACCATTCTAATCTTCCACACTTTCTTTCCACACACAACTTAGCAAGAAAAGAAAGCATAGTCTTTCCTACACCCATTCCTCTCATTTCAGGTTTAACATACAAATCTTCCAAGTAAATACCCGGCCTTCCTAAAAAAGTAGAGAAATTATGAAAGAATACTGCAAAAGCTACTGGTTCATTTTTATATTCACCTATAATAACCTCAGCTATTTTTCTTTCAAATAGAGATTCCATTAAAATTTCTTCTGTTGCTACAACTTCATTTAACATTTTTTCATAATCAGCCAGTTCTTTTATAAATTCTAAAATTAATGGAATATCTTTTGTTTCTGCAAATCTGATCTTGAAATCATCTAAATTTGTATCAATTAACATTTGTATGCCTCAAACTGTATAAAAAATCAAGATGTATTAATGTATTAATGCGTCTCAGTCCTCAAAGCCAATTATACCAAACCCGCCCAAGGAAGAGAGGATTTAAGAAAAAATTTTTGTCTAACGGCCTGGTTTTATGATGTCGGCGAACCTAATAGCGGAGTCTTTCCATTTAGCAGCGCTTGCCGCCCGGTGAGACGGTGTGGCAGCAATGACCCGTGAGCACGCCCAAAGC
>CAYWXN010000016.1:0-17269 GCA_964462075.1 uncultured Ruminiclostridium sp.
TTCTTTATTCTCATTTTCCTCTGCTTATTCTTTAATAAGGATGGCGGCTGCTGTGATTAAATTTAAAAAGCGGGGGTATCTATCTCCCGCTCTTTTCTTTTATTCTTCTTATTTTCCGGTATTATTCGGATTCAGTTTTCGGGTCGGCCTTTTCGACTGACTTAAAATAATTTCTTATGTACATTAATGCGGCAAACAAAGCCATGGCAACACATATCCAAAAGATAACATCTGTTATTTGTCGGGGTACCCCGAAAAATACAAGCATAATGGCAATAAACAATACTACCGATGTTAGCTTACCAAACCATTTACTTGACATATCGAAATTCTTTCTGATTAAATAAATTCCTGAAACCAGCATGAATAATTCCTTAAACAAAACAAGCCAAGGTATTATTCTAGGGATCATGGCTTTCATTGAAAACACAAACAGTGCTGCAAGCTGCATCATTTTATCAGCTAGTGGATCGGCCATTTTTCCGAATTTGGTTATTAAGTTAAAACGACGGGCTATTAAACCGTCCAAAACATCAGTAATTTCAGCCAGTAAAAACACTATGATTGCCGGGTATATCATGTCATTAAGCCTAAAAACAATAAATACAGGTACTGCGACCATCCTGAAAACCGTCAAAATATTTGGAATATTTTTTTTGATATTCATAAAAAATTATTCTCCTGTAATATTATTATACATCGGTAAAAGCTTTTTGAAAATTTCAGGTTTGTGTTTGGATATATTGACAGGCTTCAAATTTACCCCGGTCCAGGCATGCTCAGTGCTTCCTTCCCCGCAAAATAAATTACTATTCTCTGCATAAATTTCATAACCCAATATTAAGCGGGCTTTAGTAGCCTTTATTAGTCTGGTTTTTACTAACACCGAATCGCCGTATTTAACAGGATTCTTATATTCACATGATAACCGGATTAAAGGAAGCATCACTCCAAGCCTTTCCAGTTCATCATACCCTATTCCGTAATGCTTAATAAAATCAGTTCTGCCGCATTCAAACCAAACCGGATAAACTGAATGGTGAACAATACCCATTTGATCTGTTTCGGCATATCTAACAGGAAAACGCGTTTCAACCGTCATAATCAGCATCACCTCATAAAGCTAATATTTTACTTAGAGTAATCAATTCATTGTCAATGGTTTTTTTCATATTTAAAGCTTCAATAATGTCAATATCAACAAGTTTATTGTCTCTCATTGCAACTATACGGTTTTTCTTGCCATCTATAAGGCATTTAATAGCATTGGCTCCTAATCGGCTCCCCATAACCCTGTCTGTAATTGTCGGAGAGCCACCCCTTTGTATATAGCCTAAAATTGTTGCTCTTGTAGCAATCTCGGTTTTTTCTTCAATATATTTTGCAATTTCTACAGCTCCGCCAACGCCTTCGGCTACTATAACCAAATAATGCTTCTTTCCTCGATTCCGGCCTTCAACAATAGGAATAATAATATCTTTATCTATATCAAATTCTTTTTCCGGAAGAATTATTGCTTCGGCGCCGCCTGCAATTCCGCAATTTACAGCTATCCAGCCGGCCTTACGACCCATTACCTCAAGAACACTGCATCGTTCATGCGAATATGAGGTGTCTCTGATTTTATCAATTGCGTCCAATACTGTGTTCATTGCAGTATCATATCCAATGGTGTACTCCGAGCATGCTATGTCATTATCAATAGTGCCGGGTATTCCTATAACATTCATCCCTAACTCGCTTATATCTTTAGCTCCCCTAAAAGAACCGTCTCCGCCAATTATAACCAGAGCATCAATACCGAAAACCTTAGCCATTGACATGGCCTTTTCTAATCCGGCTTGAGTATTAAATTCATTAGATCTTGCTGTTTGAAGTATTGTACCGCCTCGTTGGATAATATCTCCCACCGACCGTAATTGCATTTCTTCAATATCACCATTTAGTAAACCTTCGTAGCCTTTATTAATGCCGAGAACCTTTAAACCATTATATATTCCGGTTCTTACAACTGCCCGAACAGCAGCATTCATACCCGGTGCATCTCCTCCGCTGGTTAAAACTGCAACTGTATTTATAGGGTTCATTTTTTCCTCCTGAAAATTAGATAATTTCATTTTAATAATATCACCCGTAACATAAAATCAAAGATTTTGAACGGGTCCCGAGTTATTAAAACTCGAGGAGTTATAAAATACCCGTGTAAGTGAAACACGGGTAAACTTTAGAATCCTTTTTCAATGATTATGCCGTGAGCTTCTTCCACTTCGGCCTCAGGAACTGAAACTTCAAAATAATCGTCTGTTTTCTCTTTTCGATTTACGGGATTAATTCTGACCAGAATTCCTCCCTCTTCGAGGACAGACTTGAGTTTCTCTGCTATCTCCTTATTTTGCGCCATGTAAACAACCGTCCACATATTACAAGTGCCCTCCTTGTCTGCTCCCGGACTCAACCTCACCATGTCTGCAATACACTTTTGCTTTTCCTCTGATTTTTATGGCAGATGTCTGTTCGGTAAACTGAGCTATAAGTAATTCACCTTTGTCTAAAATCTCTGTATGATGGAGCCGGGTATCCTTACCCCGGGTAAGACCAATTACATTTACTCCATTTTCCTCTGCTGCAATTACTATATAATCAGCATACGATTTATCGGTCTCATTTCTTTCCAATGTATCACCTCAAAATCATATTATATTATTTTTATTCAAAGTGCAAGTATAAGTATCTTTTACAACACTAAAGACGGCATTACAAGGATATTATGTCTTTACGCGTTCTGTACCCAAAAGTTCTGAAAGTTCGGAAATTAAAAGTTCACTTATTTGTACATTCAGTTTCAGTTTCGGTTTTCGTGCCTCATCTATATATACCAAAGCTTGCTCATGACCTTCAAAAAATTTTAATATAGATAAGGCAGCTTTTCTTTTAGGTTCAGTAATTTCCTTATCCAATAATACTTTCAAAATGCCACTTTGTCTTGCCGGGCCATTATTCATCTTATTTGAAGGTTTATCTATTCTGTAATTTTTATTGTCTTCATTAGCTATATTATTTCCCAAAATATCTTTTGATTCCATAAATACATTTTGGTCAAATTTATCATACTCCTCTTGTGATTCAGAAGTATCCGAACCGATTCCGATGTTAATTGATTCCAAAGGCTTAATATTATCTGCTAATATTTTAGGTTGTTCATCCTCTTTAACAGATATTTTCCCTTCAACGATTATTTGTTTATCATTTGATAAAAAGCGGGCAAATCGTTCGTATATATTAGGAAAAACAATAACCTCCATCTGACCGTATAAATCCTCTACCGTAACAAAAGCCATCATACGATTGTTCTTGGTGCTGATAGATTTTATGTCTGTCACTACTCCTGCAATACGGGCAAAGCCACCATCGGCCAATCTGGTTTCATTTGAGGAGCCATCTTCAGATAACTCAAAATCATAAGAATATACTGTAACTAATTCTTTTATTTCATCCGCGAATTCATCTAAGGGATGGCCGGAAATGTATAAGCCGAGCATTTCCTTTTCCATCGACAGAAGCAGCTTAGAATCATATTCAGCCATATTCGGCCATTCAATTGTGGCCGTTTCATCGGTATCCTGGGCGACATCAAACAAAGACAACTGACCGGAAATCAATGATTTCCTTTTCTGAGATACACGCTCAAGTATTTTTTCATAATTGGCCATAAGTCTTGAACGATATATACCGAATATATCAAAGGCTCCGCATTTTATAAGGCTTTCAACGGTTTTTTTATTCAGTTCTTTTCCTTCCAGCCTCTCACAAAAATCAACAAAGCTTTTAAATGGTCCGCTTTTATTTCGCTCGGCTATAATATTTTGAACAATATTAACTCCAACATTCTTTACTGCAAATAACCCAAATCTTATAACACCGTTTTTAACAGAAAATGAGCTTTCACTTTCGTTAATTTCGGGCGGGAGTACCTTTATGCCCATTTTACGGCATTCCATAACATATTGGCTTACCTTTCCCAAGCTTCCCATAAAACTGTTTATTAAAGCAGCCATGAATTCGATGGGATAATAGTATTTAAGCCATGCGGTCTGATACCCGACATATGCATATGCTGCGGCATGGGATTTATTGAATGCATAGCTTGCAAAATCCATCATTTCATCAAATATTACATTTGCGGCATATTCCGATACACCATTTCGAATTGCTCCGGGAATCAAAACCTTGCCATCTTCATCAAGACTACCGTGTATAAAATTCTGACGCTCGGCATCCATTACTTCCTTCTTCTTTTTTGACATTGCACGACGCACCAGATCACTTCTGCCAAGGGAATATCCTGCGAGCTCCCGGCATATCTGCATAACCTGTTCCTGATATACCATACAACCATAGGTTACATTTAATATCTGCTCCAGTTTTGGGGTTACATATGAAATATTTTCCGGGTTATTCTTATTTTTTATATATCTCGGTATCTGATCCATTGGCCCGGGCCTATAAAGAGAAATACCTGCAATAATATCCTCGAGGCAATTGGGCATGAGCTCTTTCATAAATGTTGTCATACCCTGGCCTTCCAGTTGGAAAACCCCTGCGGTTTCACCTCTGCCAATCATTTCATAAACCCTGGTATCCTCATAATCTATATTGTCAATATCAATCTGTATATTTCTGTTTTTCTCAATCAATTCTACAACATCACGAATAACCGTAATGGTACGAAGGGCCAAAAAATCCATTTTTAAAAGGCCCAGTTCTTCCAAAGTGGTCATTGGAAATTGTGTTGAGATAAGGCCCTCATTACAATACAATGGAACAAATTCGGTAAGAGGTTCACTGGATATTACTACCCCTGCCGCATGAGTTGATGCATGACGGGGCATCCCTTCCAGAACCTTTGCATTGTCCAGTAATTCATGGATTCTGGGCTCTGAATTATATAATGTTTTTAATTCGGGAATCATATCAACAGCATCACCTATGGTTATATGCTTGGCAGGCATCATGGGAATCAGTTTGGCAACCTTATCTACCTCATTATAAGGTACCGCCAGAGCACGCCCTACATCCCTTACGGCTCCCCGTGCCGCCATGGTGCCAAATGTTATGATCTGGGCGACATGGTCTTCCCCATACTTTCTTACAACATAATCAATTACCTCCTGCCTTCTTTCATAGCAGAAGTCAATGTCTATATCAGGCATTGAAATACGTTCGGGGTTTAAAAACCGCTCAAATATAAGATTATGCTTGATAGGATCCACATTGGTAATCTCTAGACAGTAAGATACTATGCTGCCTGCAGCCGAGCCTCTTCCCGGGCCTACCATTATCCCATTATCCCGGGCATATTTTATGAAGTCCCAAACAATCAGGAAATAGTCAACATAGCCCATTTGCTCAATTACCGAAAGCTCAAATTCCAACCGTTCCATAAGAGAAGGACTTTTGCTGTAGCGTTTATGAAATCCTTTTATACATTGGGAACGTAAATAATCAAACGGTGTTGTTCCTTCAGGCACATCAAATTTCGGAAGATGCAGATGACCGAATTCTATTTCAACATTACATTCGTTTGCCACACGAACAGTATTTAAAAGTGCTTCAGGATAAGCCTTAAAGTGCTCCCACATCTCTTCGGGACTCTTTAAGTAGAATTCATCTGTCTCAAACTTCAATCTATCAGCATCATCAATGGTTTTGCCTGTTTGTATGCAGATAAGAATTTCCTGTGCCCTTGCATCTTCCCTGTTAATATAGTGAATATCATTGGTGGCAATAAGCGGGATTTTGGTTTCCTCCGAAAGCTTTACCAGCTGCGTATTTACAAGTTTCTGCTCTTCAATATTGTTATATTGGAGCTCAAGATAAAAATTCCCATCACCCATTATTCTGTTAAGATTGACTGCAAGCTCACGAGCACCCTGATAATCACCATTCAAAAGCTTCTGAGGGATATCTCCTCCGATGCATGCACTTAAGCATATTAGACCTTCATGATACTCCTCCAAAAGCTTATAATCAATTCTGGGTTTATAGTAAAAGCCCTCGATATACGCTATTGAAACAAGCTTCATCAGATTTTTGTACCCGGTATTATTCTTTGCAAGAAGTATCAAATGCCCCTGATCGGAATCCTGTCGCGGATCTTTATCCAAATATGTACGGGGAGCTGTATATATTTCACAGCCCAGAATTGGCTTGATGCCTTCTTTTTTACATGCTTTATAAAAATCAATTACACCATACATTGACCCGTGATCAGTAATGGCAAGACTATGCATATTAAGTTCTTTAGCTCTTTTGGCTACATCTTTAATGCGACATGCACCGTCAAGCAAGCTATATTCTGTATGAAGATGAAGATGAACAAAATCTTTCAAATCAAACCTCAAAAAAAAGAACATATTTTCTTTAATCTTATCACATAATGCGTTTAAAAGGATACAGATTAATTAATTATAGCTTCAAGTTTAATATAAATTTTTCTGTTATTAATTTGTTAACCTTAACATCATATTTATCAAACGGAATTGAATCAAAAACTTGAAACGCATACGCTATGCCTATCAATATGGTATTTGTTGAACAGGATGCGAGAAATCTGTCATAGTAACCGTTTCCGTGTCCCATGCGGTTTCCTGTTTTATCGAAAGCAAGGCCGGGAACGAGTATTAATTCAATTTTGTCAGTATCTATCAGCTCGTTATCATAAGTCGGCTCTAAAACGCCAAAACCACTCTTTAATAATCCTTGACTTATATCATTTACAGCTCTCGCTTCCATTTCTGTTTTGTTTATTACTCGTGGAAGGCATAATACCTTACCCTGATTCAAAATCCACTGATTCAAGGGTCTAATATCAACTTCTTTTCCATAAGGCATATATGATAAAACTATCTTTGCCTGTTTTAAGTCAGGAAGACTTTGCAATGTTTTGACTATTGTTTTGGAAGCACTTTTTACAGTATTTTCGTCAAGCAGATTGCGTTTTTCAATTATTTCTTTCCTTAGTTTACTTTTGTCCATTTTATTACCTCATTACACTTCTTCACCGGCAGTGTTACGGCCGCAAAAAAAGCGGCCTTTAGATGGCCGCTCTTAAGAAGTGTCTACTATTCGTTTACCTTTGTTCCGCACTTGGGACAGAATGTAGTTTCTTTAGTCACTTCAGCACCACAGTTGGAGCACTTAGTAGCGTTCTTTAGCTCAAGAACCTTTGCTGTAAGTTCGTTAATAGTATCTTCTACTTGTTTAATCTCTGCGCAAAGCCCATCATATGCTGAGCCTTGGCCTGCGGCGAATGCTTTGTATACTTCCTCACCGATTTTTACATAGTAATCCTTAATTTTGTCTTTTTCTGAGT
This sequence comes from uncultured Ruminiclostridium sp., assembly GCA_964462075.1. Lineage (GTDB taxonomy): Bacteria > Bacillota > Clostridia > DSM-8532 > DSM-8532 > DTU059. The sequence goes on from CAYWXN010000016.1 coordinate 7,373, forward strand.
TAATCTGAGAGTTAAGCTTTGTAATTTCAATTACGTCCTTACCCTTGTCAGTAATATTTTTGCCAAATTTTTTAACGTCATCAAAAAATGCCATGGTCAAAGACCTCCTTAAAGTTAGATATTTATTTGCTTAGTTCTGTATTATAAAAACACAGTCTAGCTTTTTCATATTATTATAATACCACAGCTTTACAGACCATAACATTAAAATTTTCTAATATTATTACCGTATATGTTTCACGGACAACTTATTTATTCACGCGCAGAATTGAATCTTGCGGCAAGCGTTTCATAGGTATTCTTATTTCCATCTGTGGATGGGGCGCCACAGTTATAGGATTTCCATCACCGTCGTACATTTCATTTACTATAAATTTAGTAACAGGGCCATCCGGCGGCATTACCTCAATTTCATCCCCTACCTTAAATCTATTCCGCTGCTCGATTATTAGCATCTCTGTAGCAATGTCATAACCTTTCACAAATCCAACAAAATCATAATTTCTTACATATGAACTTGTGCCGTAATTATGGTCATCAGGTCCGGGTTTATTAAAGAAAAAACCGGTTGTAAAATCACGATTGCTGACCTTACTAACCTCTTCAAACCATCTTTCATCATACGGTTGATTATTGTAATATGCATCGATGGCTTCTCTATATGCTTTTACCACTGTCGCGACATAAAAAGAGCTCTTCACCCTACCTTCAATTTTTAAGCTGGATATACCGCAGGAAATCAGCTCCGGTATATGCCTTATCATGCAAAGATCCTTTGAATTAAAAATGAAAGTGCCTCGTTCATCTTCTTGAATAGGGAAATATTCCCCCGGACGTTTCTCTTCCATCAAGTGATATTTCCATCGGCAGGGTTGGGCACAGTCGCCTTTATTGGAATCTCTCCCTGCCATATAGTTACTAAGAAGACATCTTCCGGAGTATGAAATACACATGGCTCCGTGGACAAATGCTTCCAGCTCCATTTCTTCAGGTATATTATTCCTTATTTCTTGTATCTCATTTATAGACAGTTCCCTTGCCAACACTACTCTTGAAGCACCTGCCGAATGCCAGAAATTTACGGTTTCGGTGTTAGTTATATTAGCCTGTGTACTGATATGGATATCCAGTTGCGGGGCTGTCTTTTTTATGACGGCAAACATGCCGGGATCTGATACTATAACAGCGTCAATGCCGGTTAAGACTGCTTTTTCAAGAAATTCCGATGCTTTATGAATATCATCATTATGGGGTATTATGTTCATTGTAAGATAAGCTTTTTTCCCTTTTCCATGAACTAAGTCTATTCCCTCTTTCATTTCATCAAAAGTAAAATTATCTGAAGCAGTTCGAAGGCCAAACTCTTCTCCGGCTAAATATACTGCGTCGGCACCATACAATATTGCCATTTTTAGTTTTTCCATATTTCCTGCCGGAGCCAAAAGCTCGACTTTTTTCATTCTAATCACCTTTCTTTAGGCTTATTGCCATGCCGTCGCCAATGGGAATAATTGAGGTTTCCAGCCTGTCATCATTACAAATACGATGCAGATATTCCTTGAGCCTAACGGCAATGGTGCGGTGCTTATGCTGTATTTTGTCTTGTGCAACAAGTCCCTTATATAAAACATTATCAGATACTAATAAACCTTCGGGCCTAAGAAGTCGCAATGCTTGATTCAAATAGTCATTATATTGTCCTTTAGCGGCATCCAGAAAAATCATATCATAGGACGAATTAAGGCATTCCATGACCTCAAGAGCGTCTCCTAGGAGTACTCTAATTCGATTATCGTAGCCCATGCTTTTAATGTTTTTTTTAGCAATGTTCGCCATCTCTTCATCGATTTCTATTGTATCAATAATTCCCGATTTATCCATAGCCTCAAACAAGATACAAGCTGAATAGCCGATTGCAGTACCTGCCTCCATTATTTTTTGCGGCTTATGAAGCTTTACAAGAACCTTCAATAATGCTGCAGATTCAGGCTGAATAATAGGTATATGATGTAAACTCGCATAATTCTCAAGCTCTTTTAAATAGCCTGTTTCGCGCCGTATAGTAGAACGAAGATTATCAATAATTTCAGGATATATTATTCTATCATCCATAAAGACCTCATGTAATATTTAAGGCGGCTGTTGAAGCCGCCTTCTTGTATTATTTATATCCGCTTACACCATACTTTTGCTGGTCCTTATTGTGACCTTCAAGAGTCTCATTGTAAATATTTGTTCCGTCATTTGTTGCGAAGAAGTAATAATAATTTGTCTTTTCAGGATATAAAGCGGCTTCAATAGCATCTATTCTCGGCGAGCATATGGGCCCCGGCGGCAGCCCTTGGTGAAGATAGGTATTGTATGGATGTTCAATTTCCAAATCCTTGAACAAAATTGCACTTGTTCTTCCCAGTCCCTCATAAACTCTTGCATATTGTACGGTTGCATCCGATTGAAGCAATGTTAGATCTTTACTGTTTAAACGATTATGAAAAACGCTGGATATCTTTTTAAAATCTGCCGGATAAAGTGCTTCCATTTCAATAAGCGATGCAAGAGACAAAACTTCATCAACTGTCATACCCAATTCTTGGGCTCTATCGTAATACTCTTTGGTAAATACCCTATCAAATTCTTTCAGCATCCGTTCAATAAGCTCTTCTTCTGTCCATCCTTCATCCATTCTGTAGGTATCGGGATAGAGATAGCCTTCAAGAGGATATTTTCTGGCTGAAGTAGCTTTAACATCTTTCAAAAAATCATATGTCTTGTTTTCTTTTTCGGCAATTTTAAGAAATTTTGTTTCGTCAATATATCCTTGAGCCGATAAAATTTTTGCAGTTTCAAGTAAGGTCTTTCCCTCCGGTATCATAATATCCTTAGTAGGGTTCTTAAGAGGTTCGCCGCTAAGTCTTACCATTAGGGCATAGTAGTTCATACCCTTAGCAATAATGAACTTTCCTGCCTTGTAAGCGTTGTCGTATCCAAGGATTTTAGAAATAATACGATATATTCTGGTGTCTTCTATAAAGCCCTGATTTTTAAGCTCTTCGGCAATATTAACCGTTCTGGCTCCGAAGGGTATTTGAAATACTATGCCGGTCTCCTCTGTCAATGGTTCTCTGGCCTGAGCCGTTCCCTCCATAATAAAACGATACCCGTAAAGAGCGCAAGTCATAAACACAATAACGCAAATTAATACAAGAATCAAAAATTTTAAAAACAAATAACGCTTCTTTTTTACTTTTTTCTTTTTTTTAGGCTTGATTTTTGTTAAATTGTCTTGTTCACCGCTTTTTTTTAAGGTGTTATTTTTTTGCACTATTCCTCACCTTGGCTCTCTGATCAGTATTCAGAATCTTTTTCCTAAGACGAATAGAAGTCGGAGTTATTTCCACCAGCTCATCATCATCAATAAACTCAAGATTCTGCTCGAGGCTCATATTAATATGTGGAACCAGTTTGAGGGCCTCATCAGAACCTGAAGCGCGCATATTTGTAGCATGCTTTTTCTTACATACATTAATAACGATATCTTCATTTCGTGAGCACTCACCTACAATCATTCCCTCATAAACCGCGACACCCGGTCCTATAAAAAGGCTGCCTCTGTCTTGAGCGTTAAATAAACCGTAGGTAACTGATTCTCCTGCTTCCCATGCAACCAAAACACCGCGGTTACGGTTCTTGATTTCGCCCTTATAGGGCTCATACCCATGAAAAACATGATTCATTATACCATTTCCCCGTGTATCAGTCAAAAACTCCGAACGATAACCGATAAGACTTCGTGCAGGAATCTTATAGTCCAGGCGGACATAACCTTGAGCCGGGCTGTGCATATTAATCATTTCAGCCTTTCTTTGGCCGAGTTTTTCCATAACACTGCCTAGATACTCCTCAGGGACATCTATCACCAGATCTTCAATTGGTTCATATATTTCCCCGTTTCTTTCAATAGTAATTACCTCTGGCTTCGATACCTGAAACTCATAGCCTTCTCTTCTAATCGTTTCTATTAAAATTGACAGATGAAGCTCGCCACGGCCTGATACTTTAAACGAATCCGTTGAATCGGTTTCTTCAACTCTCAGGCTAACATTTGTTTCTACCTCACGAAACAGTCTGTTGCGAAGATGGCGTGATGTTACATAGGTACCTTCTTTTCCGGCAAAAGGACTATTATTGACTAAAAAGTACATTGATATTGTAGGTTTATCAATATCAACAAAAGGTATAGCTTCGGGATAATCTTTATCACATATTGTATCTCCAATAGTGATATCAGGTATTCCTGAAACTGCAATAATCTCCCCTATAGTAGCTGAGTCGGTATCTACTCTTTTTAAACCTTGAAAATTTTGCAGAGAAGAAATTTTTACCTGTTGATTGATATTATTCTTTCTACAAATTACCACTTGTTGGTCTTTTTTAATAGTACCCCTTTCGACACGTCCGATTGCAATTCTGCCTATATACTCATCGTAATCAAGGCTTGAAACCAAAAACTGCAACGGAGCCTCACTATCGCCTATCGGAGCAGGAACATACTTTTTAATTGTTTCAAACAACGGGTCCATATTATCCGATTCATCTTCTAAATTGTATTTTGCAATACGATCTTTTGCAGACGCATATATAACGGGAAATTCAAGCAAGTCATCATCGGCACCAAGTTCAATAAAAAGATCTAGTATTTCATCTATTACTTCGACAGGTCTTGCTTCTTTCCTGTCTATTTTATTTATAACAACTATGGGCTTAAGATGAAGTGCAAGAGCTTTTCTCAGAACAAATCGGGTTTGTGGCATAGCTCCTTCATAAGCATCTACAAGAAGAAGAACACCATCAACCATTTTAAGTATACGTTCCACCTCGCCGCCAAAATCGGCATGGCCCGGGGTATCTACTATATTAATTCTTGTTCCGTTATGAACTACCGCCGTATTCTTGGACATTATTGTAATACCTTTTTCACGTTCAAGATCCCCGGAATCCATAACTCTTTCTACTAGTCTCTCATTACTTCTGAAAACTCCGCTTTGTCTTAGCATTGCATCGACTAAAGTTGTTTTCCCGTGGTCAACATGCGCGATTATTGCTACATTTCTAAGTTCGTTTATTACTTTTTTCACTATATCACCTGTGTTTCTATCTAACATACTGAATTATTCTACTTGTTGTAACTCAATGTGTCAAATAAATATTGAATCCATACTCCGCTGACGCTATTTGACATTACTTGCAGTACATTTTACACGCTTTAGTAACGAAGGTGGCTTGGTGCTAAACTTTGGAACCTTTAGTCGATGTCATGCGTGCCGCTCAGGGAATTTCATCCGGAAATTATTCGCGCCGCTACGCAAATCCAAAACGACAAGCAGGCTTGTCGTCTGCCCGCTTCACGCATGACATCGACAACGGTTACGAGCAATTTGAGATTATTGCGACCGCTTACCTTTCGCTTTTTCTACCACATTTTCAAAGGCCATATAAAAGGATGGTATTACAATCAGTGTTATCAGTGTTGAAACAGTCAGGCCTCCTATTATCACAATGGCCAGCGGTATCTGAATTTCACTACCTTCTTTTCTCGAAATTGCCATCGGAAGCATACCCAGTATAGTGGTAAGAGTTGTCATCAAGATTGGTCTCAGTCTTATGGGCCCTGATTTGATGATAGCATCTGTAGCACTCATACCCTCTTCCCTGCATTTATTTATACTGTCAACAAGAACAATCGCGTTATCTACCACAATGCCCACCAGTATTATTATTCCTATAAATGCAGGTATGCTTAATGTTTTACCTGTTATTAGCAAAGCCAATAATGCCCCGGTAAGTGCTAAAGGAACAGTTAATAATATAGTAAACGGATGTAGGAATGACTCGAATTGAGCTGCTAGAAGCATATATACTATAATAACAGAAAAAATGAGTGCATCTAAAAGTGCATCAAAAGAATCGATAAAATCCTTTTGCTGTCCTGCATATAAATAGGAGTATCCTGAAGGAAATTCATATTCCGAAAATTCTTTGTCAATATCAGCTGTTACTTTATTAATGGACCTGTCCTTTAAATCTGCTTTAATTGAAACTGTTTTCTTTTGGTCATTTCTAAGGATATTCGGTGTTGACCTTTCCAATTCTATTTTTGCCAGCTCCATTAATGGAATGCTCACCCCTCTGGGGCTTTGAACCGAGATATTCTCTATATCTTGAAGGTTATCCTGCTTATTACCAAGCGTGCATACCACAACATCTATATCCGATCCATTATATTCATACCTTGTTGCGATAATTCCGTTAACACCTATACGTAAAGCCTGGCCGACTTGCGCAGGAGTAAGTCCGTATAAAAGTGCTTTATCCCTATCAATTTTAATTAAAGCCTCTTCAATTTCTTCATCAATAGTACTTTCAGGATCTTTAATACCCTTAACATTTTTTAAAATTGCCATTAAATCAGAAGAAATCTTTTTAAGCGTTTCAATATCCTCTCCTAAGACTCTTATATCAACTGCACTGTAACCTATAGAAAAGCCCATTACCCGACTTTCTTCATTCACGTTTATTTTAGCACCCGCAATATCTTTAAGCTTATTTCTTATCTCATCGGAAATTTGTACAATTGTTTTCTCACGTTTTTCAATACTACCGACATCCACCGATATAGAAGCCTTTTCTGTAGTTGATCTGTCGAATACATAACCTGAGTTACCGATTGTCATACTTATACTTTGAACTTCGGGTATTTCTTTAATACAGTCTTGAACCTTAAAAGCCATATCATTAGTTTCTGAAAGAGCACTTCCCTTAGGTAAAACAACTTCAACCAGAATTATTCCTTCATCCATAGACGGAAAGTATTCAAAACCAATTACCGGTAAGGCAATCAGTGATAGTAAAAACAAAACAACCGCAATGCCGATAACAATTTTGCGCCTTGTTAAGGAAGCTCTTAAAAGTCTTTCATAGCTTCTTGACACAACATTGTAAAAAGAATCCCATAGATCAAAAATCTTTGTAAAACGGGCATTTATTCTCCCTCTTTTTCTCTTGTCTCGCTTTCCGGTAAATTCTAAACTGAGTATTTTCGATGCCATCATAGGAAGAAAGGTTATTGCAACAAGCAAAGATGCCATAAGGGAAAAGGTTATTACCAGACCCATTTCCTTAAATACTTTACCTGTCATACCTTCAACAAAAACAATGGGTACAAAAACTATAACAGTGGTTAATGTAGATGCAGTGATAGATAACATAACCTCTTTTGTTCCGAATTCAGCAGCTTTTACCATGTCAATGCCTTCATGGCGACGACTGTAAATGTTTTCTAAAACTACGATAGAATTATCTACCATCATACCCACTCCCAGGGCAAAACCGGCAAGAGACATAAGATTAAGACTGATTCCTGAAAAATACATCAATACAAAGGATGTAACTATAGAAACCGGCATAGAGACGGCTATTATCAATGTTGCCCTGATATTTCTTAAAAATAAATATAAGATTAATATAGCCAGAATACCGCCTTGAATTGCTGATTCAGAAACAGTATTCAATGCTTTATCAATATAGATAGAGCTGTCATAAATAATTTTGAAATCCATCTCTCCGTAAGTTTCTTTTAAATTCTTAATCTCTTTTTGAATTTCTCTGCAAAGCTGAACAGTGTTTGCGTTACTCTGTTTCTGCACAGAAAGACTTAGCGACGGGACACCGTTTATAAAGCTCTCGCTTGTCTTTTCTTTCTGGTTAATGGTGATATCTGCTATGTCCTTTAAAAAAACAATTGTACCCGAATTAGTAGGGATACTAAGGTTTCTCAGCTCATCAAGACTTTTAAATTGGCCAACTGTTTTCAAATAGATTGACATCCCTGCAGTATCAATACTTCCCACAGGTATATTGAGATTTTCAGTCATAATGTACTGTGTTATAGAATTTTCATTTAATCCGTACAAATTAAGGCGCTCTGGAATAAGCTCTATCCGAACCTCTGAAACTATTCCACCCGAAAGTTTAGCTGATGCTACTCCACTGATTCTCTCCAGCCTGTTTATTATTTGGTCCTCAACAATTCGTGTTAAATTCTCCAGATCCATATCAGATGTTATGCCGATTTCATAGGTAGATTGGAAGTTATTTGGGTCAATGCGCATGACCATAATGTCCTTTACGCCCTGTGGCAAATAAGCCTTGGCTAAATCAATCTTTTCACGCATTTCCAAAGTTGCAAAGTTCATGTCTGTATTATCATTAAAATACAGTACACACAAGCAATACTCATTTGTTGATACGGTTTCAATGGATTTTAACTCCGATACCGTAGTCAGTGCTTCTTCAAAAGGCTTTGTTATAAGTCTTTCAATTTCCTTAGGACCTGCGCCTTCATATTTTGCCGTCACAACAGCAACTGGCATGTTTAAATCAGGAAGTAAATCAAGTTTCAGTTTAGAAAGCGAAACAGCTCCGATTAGGCATATGGATAGTATTATCATAATGATTGCAATTGGACGACGTATGGAAACACCGGGTAAGCTCATTTTAAATCCTCCTGTGACACGCTTACAGGATCGTTATGCTCTAAAAACTGCTGCCCTTTTATTACTAAGTTGTGACCCATTTCGAGACCTTTTGTTATCTCAACTTGATCATTATCACTCATACCGGTGTCAACATACCTTTTAACAGCTCTGCTGTTCTCTACCGTAAATACATATTGCCCGCTATCCTCAGAAAGTATTGAGTTTAGAGGCACTAAAATAATATCTTCTTTCTTTTCGACCGATATTCCGACCTTTGCAGTCATTCCGGGTTTTATTAAATCACCATTGTTGGGGATATCTATTAAGACAACGTATGAAAACGTCTTAGCGTCCATTACAGGATTAACCGTAGTAATTTTTCCGGTAAAGTAATCTGCCCCGACAGCCGGGATAAATATTTTTAATTCATTGCCTTCATGAATTTTATTTATGGTTTGTTCGGTAACTGAAATTTCAACCTGTAAAGTATCTGTGTCACTGATAACATAAGGTACCATAGTATTAGAAATAAGAGCACCCTCAATAATATCCTTCGATGCAATTATTCCGTCTATGGGAGATTTTACATCGGTGTGTTTTAGCTGTTGGTTTGCTATTTCAATTTGTATTTTAATAGCATTGTAAGATGCCAGGGCTTGTTTAAGCTGTTGCTTTGATAAATCTATGGCCTCTTCTGATAATTTATTAATATATAGCTGATAAGCATAATCGTCAGTTCTCAAGGCATTTCTTGCCTGCTCAAACTGATTTTTTATCTCATAATACTTTAAACTATTTATGATTTTTGTTTCATACAGGATAATCGCAGCATCATAGGCTTTTTTTGCGGCAGTATAATTATGTTCGGCACTTGTAAGCGCAGATTCCAACTGCAGCTTTTGTCCTTCATATCCACTTCCCGTTGCCGATACTACTGCAGTCTCAGCAAGTGAAATATTAGCTTTTGCAACCTTGAGTTGTTCTTCAAGAACTTTAATATTTGCTTCAAGCTCTTTACTGTCAATTATAAAGAGTGTTGTACCTTTTTTTATTCTGTCTCCCACATCAAAGTTTGCCTTATAAACCCGACCGGGTATTGGTGATGTTATATATACAATATTTTTGGGTTTTACTATACCCGTATATTGTGTGACACTTTCTATACTTCCTCTTTGAACAGGCTTAATGATTACAGGTGTCCTATTAACTTCTTCTATGTTCTTCTGTTTTGATTTATTACATGAATAAAAGGAAGGAATCAGAACAAGTAAAATCAAACTTAGGATCAGCTTATACCCAAAGCCTTTTTTGTGTAGCATCTTATCTGTCCTCTCAAAATAAAATAAGTAGAAATTAGCGCATA
>CAYWXN010000017.1:0-9946 GCA_964462075.1 uncultured Ruminiclostridium sp.
TAGACAAGCCTGACATAACTACTATGGAAATATATAAGAAACGTCCTTTATTGCAGGGGTATGTAAAATGTACCGATGTATTTGAGAAGGGAACACCGATAATAATAAGGACGATGCAATGTGATATGGATGATCTGGTCTCTGATGATAATATTTATATTGTAATAGGCATAAAGGGAGATGTTCACCCTGTATCAAAGGATAAATTCCTTATGGGATATAAAATCATAGACGAGCCTTATGAGATTGAGACTCAATACTTTCCTCATATTCGCAATAAAAACACGGGACATATTGTTGACTTACAGCCTTATGCTAAGAAATGTGTATCCAACGGAGAAGTAAATGTCTATGCAAAACCGTTGTCAGAGACTGTAAAGGTATTTACATTATGGGACAGAAACACATATATGCTTGGAAAACCCGGCGATTATCTGGTAGTAAGGCAAGATGACAAGAATGATATTTATACTATCCCTAAGGACATATTTGAAACAATGTATGAAAAATAGTATTGCATTATTATACATTTTAATGTATAATAATACACACATTATTGAAAGCGATGGTTTTAAAAATGAAGCATTTATTATGTTTAAGTCAATGGAGCAGTGAAGAAATAAATGAAGCCTTAAAGCTGGCGGATAAACTTAAATATGAAAATAAAAACGGTATAAGACATAATCACCTTTTGAAGGGTAAATCGCTTGGTTTGATTTTCAGCAAGTCTTCTACCAGAACCAGAGTATCTTTCGAAGTCGGTATGTATCAATTAGGCGGATACTCCATGTTTTTAAGCTCAAATGATATTCAGCTTGGCAGAGGTGAAACTGTTTCTGATACAGCGAAGACTCTGTCAAGATATTTAGATGGAATTATGATAAGGACATATAAGCAAAGTGATGTAGAGGAATTGGCTGCTTGCGGGAGCATACCCATTATTAACGGGCTGACAGACAGCCAGCATCCCTGTCAAATTCTGGCCGATCTTCAAACAATCAAAGAATACAAAGGAAAGCTTCAAGGACTGAAATTAGCTTATGTAGGAGACGGCAACAATGTGGCCAACTCACTTATGATAGGATGTGCCAAGGTAGGCATGAACATCTCTGTGGCTACACCCAAAGGCTATGAATGTGATGAAGCATCTGTTAAGTTTGCAAAAGAAGCTGCGACCGAAACAGGAGCCATTGTGGTAAACGGTTATGATCCAATTGAAGCGGTAAAAGATGCTGACGTGATTTATACCGATACATGGGTCAGTATGGGAATGGAATCGGAAAAAGAGCAAAGGCTTAAAATTTTTATGCCTTATCAAGTAAATAATCAGCTTATGCAAAAAGCAAAGGATGATGCGATTTTTATGCATTGCCTTCCTGCCTACAGAGGCTATGAAGTAACCCAGGATGTCATTGACGGACCTCAGTCGGTTGTATTCGAAGAAGCCGAGAATAGACTTCATGCTCAAAAAGCAGTCCTTGTAAAGCTTATGGGGTGATTTATGTTTTACTCATTTATTATCAGGCGCGCGACCGTAGAAGACGCACCGGCTGTTTTTTCAATACTTCAAAGGGCATTTATAGAGTATAGTAGAATTACAGGTCAAAGCAACCTTGAAGCCCTCGCTGAGACTATTGAGGATATTAATACGGAAATCGAAACAAAGGCTGTTTATATTGCTGTTATTGATAACAATATAGTAGGTACCGTAAGATTGGATATTAATGATAATGAAGCCTATCTTAGTAGATTTGCAGTTGACAGCAATAATCGGAATTCCGGAATAGGGAAATCCCTTATCAGTGTAGTAGATTCATATCTTAAGGAAATGGGTGTAAAAAAGGTTACGCTACATACAGCCTCAAAGCATGAAGCCCTCATGCGCTTCTATTACGGCAGAGGATTTTTTGCTGAAGAAATTGAAACTGACCGGGGCTATTTGCGAGCACGCATGGTAAAAGAATACTGAGGTTTGAATCGTTTTTATTTTTATTGACCGCAGTCGACAATCGGTAGAATAAATTGTGCATTTCATCATGCACAATTTTTTACTATACAAAATGGAGGCCAAATAAAGTATAATATATACAGCAACCATGCTTGTACAAACGAGGTATATTAAGTATGGCTTTAATAAAAAAAAATGTCATAAAGTGCTTAATCATGGCAATTATTGCTATGACACTTGTGTCATGCAAATCTGTTGACAGAATAAAACCTGTCAGTCTGGCAGATGAAACTGAAGTCCCTTCAAAGATTAATCTCAGATTTATTAGTAGCTGGGGAGGTGTCGATACCAAATCCGATCCTCTGCAGCAGGTACTAAACGGTTTTATGGAGGATAACCCCGATATCGAAGTTATTAATGAATCCATGTATGGAGAGGACTTTCTTCATAAGCTGAAAACTGATTTCGCATCAGGATATAATCCCGATGTTTTTGGATTATGGCCGGGATCGGATATCAGAGCTTTGGTTGAGGCTGGTAAGGTGGCTGATATTACATATCTGTTGGAAGAGGATAAGGAATGGAAGGACACCTTCGGAGAAAGTGAATGGCAGTTTACTACCTATAACGAAAGAATCTATGGACTGCCACTCGAAATTATATATGAATGTTTGTTCATAAACAGAGACTTGTTTGTAAAATACAATGTAAAGGTACCCAGAACATATGGAGATTTAAAGCAGGCCGTAATTGATTTCAGGAAAAACGGAGTAATACCCATTGCCTATAATTCAACCGCCGAAGGGACATATCTGTATCAGAATATTGTCGCGCGTCTAGGTGGAAGAGAGAATGTGGAGAAACCGTTTATAAACGGGAGCCCCAATAAATGTTATGTTGAGGCTATGGAATATGTCACAGAACTTTACCAGATGGAAGCGTTTCCAGCTGATGCATTTAAAATCAGCAGCAGGGAAAGGGATGAACTGTTTATTAACAAAAAAGCTGCCATGATTGTTCAGGGATCATGGTTTATCGGTCGTTTTTCAGATGGTGATACAACTGTTGATATTGTGCCGTTTCCCTATATCAGAGAAGGAGTCACCAGCGAATCTGCCCTGATATATGGTTTCGGATGCGGTTCCTTTCATATGAGTAAATCCGCATCAGAGGATGAAGCCCGAAAAAATGCATCAATCAAGTTGTTAAAAGCTCTTACATCAAAAGAAAGCGCAGAGATTTTTGCAAAAAGAACAGGGATGTTAAGTAATGTTGATTCAGAAAGACTCAATACCTACCAAGGAAGGTTAAGAGTCAACGAGAAAGCGCTATTGAATGCTGCCGATGAATTAATCGGCCCGCCCGACAGCTTTGTAGACAGATCAATATGGGAGGGTACTATTGTCGAGGAGTTTCCTTATGTGCTTGTCGGTGAGAAAACACCGGAACAGGTTTGGGATCAAGTAAAGGAAGAGTATAAGGCAAAAGGCCTCGAGTAATACCGGGAGAATTTATGGAAAGTATTAAGGGTAAACTGGCAAGAATATATAAGAACCTGTCAATTAAGAGAAAGATACTTCTTATATTTTATATACAGGTAACCATACCACTCGTCCTGATTGGTTTTATGAGTTATAAAATTTCCTCGGACATAATCTACAAAAAGTCTGTTGCATATACTCAAAACATCCTTCACACAATTGAGCTGAGACTGAATGACTATGTAAATAACTTAATCATGGTTTCACAAGATTTTCTTTACGATAAAAAGATATATGATATAATCAGCAATAATAACACTTCTATATCTCCCTTGATAGAATACGAAAACGAGACCGAAATAAATAATACACTGAAAAAAATAGTTTTCTCCAGACAGGAAATACAATCAATATGCCTTATTTCGTCTAAAGGAGAATTCTATTCGGCAGATAACAACAGCCGAAAGATAAGTATTAAAGAAGCAATCAAAGATGTTAAAGAGGATATACACGATAAAGCCCGCAGCAATATGGGAAAAGCAGTATGGTTTGTAGAGGCAAAGGACAATTTGGCTGAAAACGTATACTTTGCCAGAACTATATACAATAAAGATAATTTCAGAGAAATTGGTCTTATGGTTATTATGTTCAAAAAGGACCACCTCATAACGCTATTCAACGATTTGTCCACTGTTGATATACCAAAAATCGCTGTTATATCATCGGGCAATGAACTTATTGCAAGCCGGAATCAAAGCATGGATTACCTATTTGAACCTGAAATACAGAAAATTATCACAGATTCCAGAGGAGCATTCATCGACAATCAAGAGGAAGCGCTTGTTTCATATGTCTCAATGCAGGAGCCTTCGTGGCGAATTATTACTTATGTATCCTTAAACCAATTATATAGAGAAATCAATCTGTTAAGAAACTGGATAATTTTATTAAGTATACTATCAGTTAGCCTTTTGTCTGTATTTGGTCTTATCATTTCCTTTGATCTTATAAAACCTATCAACAGAATGGTAAAAGGGATGAAAAAGATTCAAAAAGGACAGTGGGTAGTTAATATGGATGAAGACAGGGGAGATGAATTGGGTTTCTTGAGTAAGACATTCAATGAAATGACCAAGGAAATCGATCACCTTGTAAATCGTATATACAGAGAGCAACTTACAAGGAAGGATGCTGAAATCAAAGCCCTCCAGTCACAGATCAACCCGCATTTTCTTTTTAATACACTGGAGTCGATAAACTGGATGGCCCAACTGAATAATGTCCCTGAAATCAGTGAAACTGTTTCGGCGCTGTCTTCGCTGATGGAAATAAGTATAGGCAGAGACGACAGGTTGATAACCATAGAAGAGGAATTTACATACATTGATAATTACATTCTGATTCTAAAAAAGAGATTTGAGGATCGAATTACTCTTGAAAAGAATATTCAGCTCGAGGTTATGAATGTTAAAATACCTAGGCTGCTGATACAACCCCTCATTGAAAATGCGGTATATCATGGCTTGGAAATGAGTAGGAATAAAGGAGTTATTAAGCTAAATGCCCAAGTTTCCGGGGATGAGGTAATGATAGAGGTCCTTGATAATGGGTTGGGAATAGAGAAGGACGAACTTGAAAGGATCAATGATAGGCTCTCCATGGATAATGAAACATATTTCAGAAGCATGGAGAACAAGGGCAGGAAAAGCATAGGAATCGAGAATGTCAACAGAAGGATCAAACTCCTGTATGGAGAAGAATATACATTAAGACTGGAAAGTGTTCCGGGTGAATTTACCAAAGTAATAGTACAAATTCCCTATTCGAAATCTGATTCAAGGAGGGATCCGGGTGTTCAAAGTAATGATAATAGATGATGAGCCTATCATCAGAAAAGGGTTAAGAAATATTATCGACTGGAAACAGTATGATTGCGAAATCTGTGCCGAAGCTGCAGATGGTGTTGAAGGTGCTGAATTGATAAAATCACTTTGCCCGGATATTGTTTTTACTGACATAAAAATGCCTGAAGTAGACGGACTTTCCATGATAAAGGAAATCAAGGATAATGTCGCTGACAGTAAGATAATAATACTCACGGGCTACAGAGATTTTGACTATGCCCAGGAGGCTATTAAGCTTGGGGCGTTTGACTTTATTCTAAAACCTTCAAAAATTGAAGAGCTTATCAATGTTGTGAAAAGGGCTATTAAAGAGCTTAAATTTCAGCGGGACAGAACCGAAGAAATAGAAAAGCTTAAGGAGCTATACAAGCAAAACCTTCCGGTGTTAAGAGAGAGACTTCTTTTTGATGTTCTAAGCGGAATCAAAACTAATGAAGAATTGATTAAAGCAAAAATGTCGCTTTTTGGGATTGAAGTTGCGAATTTTACACTTTTGGTTGTAGAAAATGACAGTGATGCCGGTGAAAGCAGCGAACGGGATGATCCGTATAGCTCGCATCTTTATCAGTTCGGGATAATCAATACTTTTGAAGAAACTATTTCAGACGAATTCAAGATAATCAACGTAACTCTTGACGACAAGAGAATAGCATTTATTTTAAAGCATCCTGATACACGGGGCAATTATATTGATTTGATACAGAAAAAGTGTACATACCTGCAGGATATAATTGCTAATTGTTTTGGCTTTACCATCACAATAGGAATAAGCTCGGAAGGCTATGGAGCTATGCAGCTTTCGGCAAAGTTGAAAGAATGTATGGAAGCTTTGGAGCATAAGTTCTATATTGGAAATAACTCTATCATCTGTTATAAAGACCTTCATTCCTTTTACAGAAGCGAAGACAACACGCTTCTTGAAAACTATCAAAAGCTACTCACTGAAGGTATTAAATCCGGCAATGAGATCCTTGTAAAGAAGAGACTCAAAGATATAACCGATTATATTGAATGTTGTGCAGGCGGGATGAACAGGGACAACCTAAAAAATTTCTATTGTGCGACGGTTACTTTAATCAATAATATCAGGGTTTCGGTGGGGGTGGAGAATAACCCCAAAGGATTGCTTAGTAAGGACATCAGCAGCTTAGTAAGGATGATTGAAAAATCCGACAACTTGAAAGAGCTCAATACTATATTGGGAGAAATCGCACTTAGTGTAGTTGCCAAAGTAAATATTTACAACAACAGAGGTATTAAACTAATTATGCAAAGAGCCATGGAATTCATTGATGAGAATTACAATGAACAGATAAGTCTAAATGAGATAGCCGAGCACACATTTGTCAGCACCTATTACATAAGCAGGCTGTTTAAAAAAGAATTGGGTAAAAATTTTGTCGATTATCTGAATGAAATACGAATAAAAAAGGCAAAGGAACTGTTGAAGGATCTACGGTTCAAAACCTATGAAGTAGCTGAACTGGTAGGAATATCCGACGCTCATTATTTCTCTAAGTTATTTAAAAAGTATGAAAACATAACACCCTCCGAATACAGGGATACAGTAAAGTAAAATGTCAAGGGGACGGTTCTTTTGACATACTTACCTCAGCGATGTCAAAGGGATGATGTCAAAAGAACCGTCCCCTTGACACCCTTGACACTGCGCGCTCAGGATGACAGTCTTAACAGACTGTCATTTTTTTGTTGTATAAACTTGTTGTTTTAACCAGACAAGATTATAACCCATAAAACAAACCTTGCCATTTCTTCAGACGGTATATTGAAATAACATGATTATAAAAGATATTCCAGTGACTTGATTTTATATTAAGTAAAGGGCGTGCGGGGTTTGAATTCAACAGACTTAAAAAAACCAAAACCAATCAAGAAATTGTTAAAGGGAATAAGAAACAATGGTGCATTTATTGGTATGCTTTTGCCGGGGCTCTTTGTTCTTCTTATTAACAATTATATACCGATGTTTGGTGTTATTATTGCTTTTAAAAGATATCGGTTCAACCAGAACTTCTTTAAGAGCATAATAACGAGTGAGTTTATAGGGTTTAAGAACTTCGAGTTTTTCTTCAAGACGCCACAAGCCTTTGAAGTCACAAGAAATACCATACTTTACAATCTCGTATTCATAGCATTGGGAGTAGTGGTTCCGGTGATTCTTGCCATTGCCCTTAATGAACTAATAAATAAAAAGCTTTCAAATTTTTATCAAAGTATAATGTTCCTGCCGTATTTTTTATCATGGATTGTTGTTAGCTATCTGGCATACTCAATGCTGAGTATGGAAAACGGATTCATAAACAGAAGCATAATAAATGCACTTGGACTTGAATCCATCAATTGGTATTCAGAACCGAAATATTGGCCTTATATATTAACATTTTTCCAGATATGGAAGTATACGGGATATAATGCGGTTGTATATCATGCCTCAATATCAGGTATAGATTCGGAATACTATGAGGCTGCGGCAATTGACGGAGCCACCAAATGGCAACAGACAAGATATATAACCATACCTTTACTACAGCCGGTCATAATTATAATGACACTTCTGGCAGTGGGAAGAATATTTAATGCTGACTTTGGTTTATTCTTTAATGTCCCTAAGGACAGCGGAGCACTGTATGCCGTTACCGATGTAATTGATACATATGTATTTAGGGCTCTGAGAAATTCCAACAGTGTGGGAATGGCTTCGGCAGCCGGACTTTATCAGGCAATTGTAGGGTGCATTACAGTGTTTACGGCAAACTATATCGTAAGAAAGATCGACAGGGACAAAGCCTTGTTTTAAAAGGAATAAGTTCATTTTAAAGGAAGGGGAAAGAATGATGTCAAGAGTTTTTAAAAAGCAACAGAAACTGAATCAAATATCTACATCAGGTAATATCCTGCTTAACATATTGTTCATATTAATTACAATAATATGTCTTGCGCCTATACTGCTGGTACTATCAATTTCATTTACAGGCGAGGAAGCTATAAGAAACGCAGGATACAGCTTTATACCGCAGGAGCTTTCCTTCAAGGCTTATGATTATGTGTTAAAAGCCGGAGATGCCATATGGAGAGCTTATGGAGTATCGATATTTGTAACTCTCGTTGGAACATTCTTAAGTCTTGCAGTTATTTGCATGTACGCTTATCCATTATCAAGAAGTAGTTTTAGAGCAAAAGGCTTTTTCTCATTCCTTGCATATTTTACTATGATTTTCGGCGGAGGTTTGGTTCCATGGATCATGGTATACACCAGGCTTTTCAAAATCAACAACTCAATATGGATACTAATATTCCCGTATCTAATGAACGCATGGTTTGTTATGATAATGAGAACATTTTATAAAACGTCAGTTCCGGAATCTATTATCGAAGCGGCCAGAATTGATGGGGCGGGAGAATTTAGAACATTTTTAGTTATTGTTCTGCCTCTTTCGAAGGCGGGGCTTGCAACCATAGGCTTATTCTGTACCCTTGTTTACTGGAATGATTGGTACCTTCCTTTAATGTTTGTTACAGAGCGGAAATTCTTTAATATCCAGTATCTTATGTACCAGACTCTGGTCAGTATACAGTATTTGACCAGCGGTAGCGCACAATTCTCCGAAGCTGCAGTGGTACTTGCTAATTTACCTACAGAAAGTGCCAGAATGGCTATCGCAATTATATCCATCGGACCTATTGTATTGGCATATCCGTTCTTCCGTAAATACTTTGTAAAGGGCCTTACAATTGGTGCTGTAAAAGGCTAAAAACGGATTAAATCCGTTTGGCATATACAATTATAAAAAGGAGGACTTTTTAATGAAGAAAATGCAAAGATCACTCTCATTAGCTCTGGTTCTAGTCATGATGCTTACTATGATCATGACCGGTTGTGGTGCACCCGCACAACCAGCAGCATCATCCCCTGCTCAGAGTCAATCACAGGCTCCTGCTTCATCTAAGCCAGCAGAACCACCGAAGGAACAGGTTGAACTCACATTTTACGCCGTAGCGGACAGCCAGCCCGAAATGCAAAAAATTTGCGATGCGGCTACAGAATACTTAAAGGATAAGCTTAATGTAAAGGTTAAGGCAGAGAACTTTGGCTGGGGCGATACCTATACCCCGAAAATCAACCCTATGCTTGCTTCCGGTCAGCCTGTTGATGTAGTATTTACATCTAACTGGGCTGCAAACTACAGAGTTAATGCCAATGCTGGTTATTTTGTAGACCTTACCCCTTACCTTAAGGATTCCCCTATTCGTGAAATCGTAGGCGATGATTTCCTTAACGGTTCTGCTATCAATGGTAAAAACTTTGCAGTTCCTTGTAACAAAGAAAAAGTTCATAACTGGGGCTTCCTCCTCAAAAAGGATCTTGTTGATAAGTACAAAGTTGATGTAAGCAAGATTAAAACTATGGAAGACCTTGAGCCTTACTTTGATGCTATCAAGAAGGGCGAACCCGGTGTAACACCTCTATTGAACGTACAAATGGAAGGCCCATTCAAATTACTCGATTGGGATAATATCAGTGACGACGATATTCCGGGCGCTTTATACCCCGACAACAGAGACAATAAAATAGTTAACCAGTTTGAAACACC
>CAYWXN010000017.1:10046-17063 GCA_964462075.1 uncultured Ruminiclostridium sp.
CATCCCGATGTAGCATTCAAATTCATTGAAATGCTTTATACCGATAAATTCCTGAAGAACCTCTTCGTATACGGAATTGAAAACGAACACTATACCAAGGTTTCTGATAATGTTGTTAAGCTTACCGATAACACCGGCTACAGAGCAGGTAACGGTTGGAGATTCGGCGACCAGTTTATTGACTACTTAATGGAAGGCGAAGCTCCTGATAAATGGGATCAATTCAAGGCATACAATGACATGGGTATTCCAATGAACAGTCTTGGTTTTGCTTTTGACAACGTCAGCGTTGAAAACGAAATCGGTGCTCTAAAGAATGTTGTACAGAAGTACTATAAGCAACTATTCATCGGAACAACCGATACAGATTCCACTTTAGCGGCTTTCTCTAAAGAAATGAAAGATGCCGGAGCAGATGTTGTAATTGCAGAAATGCAAAAACAATATGACGAATGGCTTAAAGCTGTCGGCAAATAATTGACCCCTTGCCAATCTATAGGGGCTGATGCACCTTTGGGGAGTATCAGCCCCATTGTTTAACAAAAAATATATAGAATTAGAATTGTTATTTTGGAGGTCTATCTTGAAATACGGATATTTTGATGATTTGAATAAAGAGTATGTAATAACAACCCCAAGGACGCCTTATCCATGGATAAACTACCTTGGCACACAAGAATTCTTTTCACTTATTTCAAATACTGCAGGAGGTTATTGCTTCTACAAGGATGCAAGACTTCGCCGTATTACAAGATACAGATATAATAACGTGCCCATCGATTTTGGCGGAAGGTATTTTTACATAAATGACGATGGCGAAATCTGGTCACCGGGATGGATGCCGGTAAGAAAAGAATTGGATTATTACGAGTGCAGGCACGGAACAGGTTATACCGCTATAATTGGAGAGTTAAACGGGATAAAAGCCAGCACGCTATTTTTTGTACCTCAGGATATTAATTGTGAGGTTCACAAGGTCACTCTTAAGAACACAAGCTCAGTAAATAAAGAATTCAAGTTGTTTTCCTTTGTTGAATTTTGCCTTTGGAATGCCTTTGATGATATGACCAATTTCCAAAGAAATTTTAGTACCGGAGAAGTTGAAATAGAAGGCTCGGCTATTTATCATAAAACAGAATACAGAGAAAGAAGAAATCATTACTCTTTTTATTGGGTAAATTCAGATATTTCAGGTTTTGATACCGACAGGGACAGTTTCCTTGGACTGTATAACGGTTTTGATGCGCCCAAAGCGGTATTTGAAGGAAAATCTTCAAATTCGGTCGCTCACGGCTGGTCCCCGGTCGCATCCCATAGCCTTGAGATTAATCTTAAGCCGGGAGAGGAAAAGGAATTAATATTCCTTCTGGGTTATATAGAGAATTCTATAGATCAAAAATGGAATTTGGACGGATCTATTAATAAAACAAAAGCAATAGAAATGCAGAATCTGTTAAAGAATACGTCAGATATTGATAGGGAATTTAAGAAGCTTAAAGAGTATTGGAATGAACTTTTGTCAAAATTCTTAGTGGATTCGGGAAACGAAAAGCTGAATAGCATGGTGAATATATGGAACCAGTATCAATGTATGGTTACTTTTAACATGTCAAGAAGTGCTTCATATTTTGAGTCGGGCATCGGAAGGGGTATGGGGTTCAGAGATTCAAATCAGGATATTCTCGGATTTGTACACCAAATACCGATCCGTGCAAGGGAAAGAATACTTGATATTGCCGCAACCCAATTGGAGGATGGCGGTGCCTATCATCAGTATCAACCTCTTACCAAAAAAGGGAACAATGAAATAGGAGGAAATTTCAACGATGATCCATTGTGGCTTATTCTGGCTACAGTTGCATATATAAAGGAAACCGGTGATGTAAATATCCTTGAGGAGGAAGTTCCCTTTGACAATGATGATACAAAGAAGGCTACGCTTATGGAGCATCTTAAGCGTTCTTTTTATCATGTGGTAAACAATTTGGGGCCACATGGACTCCCTCTTATAGGAAGAGCTGACTGGAACGATTGTCTAAACTTAAATTGCTACTCCGAGACACCGGATGAATCATTCCAGACCACTACGAGCAAGGACGGAAAGGTAGCCGAATCGGTTTTAATCGCCGGAATGTTTGTATTTATCGGAAATGAGTATGCAAGGCTTTGCAAGGAAATAGGACTCTTTGATGAAGCAAAGGATGCTCAACAGCATGTAGCAGCTATGAGAGAAACCATCATGAAGCATGGATATGACGGAGAATGGTTCTTAAGAGCTTATGATGATTCAGGGAAAAAGGTCGGAAGCAAGGAGTGCGAAGAAGGAAAGATTTTTATAGAGCCTCAGGGTTTTTGTGTAATGGCCGGAATAGGAGCTGAAGACGGATCTGCAAGAAAGGCTCTTGATTCGGTAAAAAAATATCTGGATACGACCTATGGAATTGTCCTTCTGAATCCTGCATATACAAAATATTATATTAATTTGGGTGAAATATCTACATATCCTCAGGGATACAAAGAAAACGCCAGTATTTTCTGCCATGTCAACCCTTGGATTATGGTAGCCGAAACAGTACTCGGAAACGGCGACAGAGCCTTTGAGTACTATTCGAAAATCGCCCCGGCATTCTTGGAGGATATAAGCGACATACATAAGACAGAACCTTATGTCTATGCACAGATGATTGCGGGAAAGGAAGCTGTAAAACCGGGAGAAGCAAAAAATTCATGGCTGACAGGTACAGCGGCCTGGAACTTTGTTGCAATTACTCAATGGATTTTAGGTATTAAACCCGATTACAACGGATTGGCTGTAGACCCGTGTATTCCCTCAAGCTGGGACGGATTTAGTGTGACCAGACGTTTTAGAGATGCGCAATACAAGATCGTTATAAAGAATCCCAACCATATTTCAAAAGGTGTAAAGAAGCTTTTTGTAGACGGTAAAGAGTTTATAGGGAATTTGATTCCTGTTTTTGAAGATGGTAAGGAACATCTTGTTGAGGTTGAAATGGGAAATGACTGATAGACGATTATAGGAGTATTTTATGTATAAAGAATTTACTGCGAGAGGCGAAAATACAAGACCCGAGGATTTATTAAGTCGTGAATTTTATGATGTTATGGCAGGAAATACAGTAAATGATGCTTTATTTGCCGACAGTTCATTTAACACAGGCATAGGAGTTGCAGGGCTTCAAATAAAAGCGCCTATGATTATGGAATTGTTTAAAGACAAAGCTATAGCCCTATGGCTTAAGAGCCTTATAAAAGAAAACGCTTCGGTTTTGATTATCTATAAATCTACAAATGCTCCTGAAGTATATATTAAAGATAAAACGGTGAAGCAAAGGAAAATATCCAGACAGATTTCTAATGCGATTACTAAAATTTTAGGTTTTTCCGAAGAATGGGCCGGTTACATAAATAAAGAAGGTGAACATATTTCAGATCCTCGTTTCCCTTCTCCCGGACCACACTTTAATACCAATCTTTTATTAGGAAATCGGATGGGCTTTTTAAATGCTCTTCAGACTACACCAAAAAGTGTTGTGGACAGACTTGGGCGGGGAAGCTTTAGGTCCCATGCCGACACACAAGTATTGGCCACCAGATGGGATTTAAGACCGGAAGAAAACGGTTTTCCGGCTAATCGTCAGTTTTATCTTGTGGAGAATGGGAGAAAAATATTTTATTCGGCGTCACCTAATGACTCAAATATTGAATGTGTTTTATGCAAGCATTCTCAAAATTATACCGAAATTATTTACAATACCTCTTGCGGCCTTGAAATAAAACGTTTGATATTTATTTTGCCACAAAAGGAAGGTATGCCTCTGGCAACTGAGGTTCAAAGAATATCAGTGAAAAATCTGGGCAAAAAAGACAGACTTTTAAGGATAGTTTATACCGGTATGTTTGGAACCGCAGCCACTCATGCTATTTTTGAAGATGTTGTATATACGAATGTAATTATGCAATCAAAGGTTTTAAAGAATGAAGACCAAACTATTGCCGCAGTATGTACAGATTATTACCCGGAAAAATTTAATGAAGATATAAGGTATCATGTTATGATGCTGGATGATGGCTTTAAAAAATACTATCCGGTAGAATTTTGCTGTGATTACAATAGTCTTATAGGTAAAGGAACATTGGAAGAACCTGAAGGGCTCTGCGCTCTGAGTAATAAACTAGAGAGGAAGGGCCCTGGTTTCTTTGCTCTGGCAGCCGAGATTAAAGTGCATCCGGATCAAACAGTATATTCTGATAATTTTACCGGTATAATTTCGGCGAAATGCAATAGTAATTTTGACAGCAATACATTAGGAATTGAAATCACAAATTTGATTAACAGATACTCACAGAAGGGTATTATTGATAAGGATTTTAATGAGATAAAAGAATTTTACGTGAGATTTAGAGAATTTATTGAACTTAAGTCAGAAGATAATGTTAAGAATTCTTATGTGAATAATAATCTTCCGTTTCAGGTAATGTACCAAAGCTTTATTTCAAGGGCATTTGGTCAAACGCAAAAGGGCTATAGGGAAATAGGGTTCAGGGAGATTCAGGACCTTTTTATGTCGATGTACTATTTTGCTGGAATGGGTAAGGAGGGCTTTGTTAAAGATCTATTACTGGAATGGTGCTCTAACATTTATGAATTTGGTTATGCAAATCACAATTTTTACTGGATAGGCAAGGAGCCCGGTAAATGGTCCGATGATGCATTATGGTTTGTTCAGGCCGTATATAGATACATGTGCTTGACTGGAGACATAAGCTTTTTGGATGAAAAATGTAAAATGGCGGATGGAGAAGGTAAAAAAAGAAAGGTATTTGATACTATCAAGGCTGTAATCCGCTACTCATCAGAAATTTCAATCGGCAAGCACGGATTGCCGCTCTTGGATTTTGCCGACTGGAATGATTGCCTTAAATTAGATTTAGACTATATTAACGGAGTGGAAAAGGAAAAGCGATATTCAGAACAACAGGCCAAAAATGGGAATAGGTCAGAGCCTTTTGAAAGTGACTACTCTGAAAGCGTCATGAATGCTTTTTTACTTAAGCTTGCGGTGGATAATGCAAAAATAATGGCTGATATAAAAGAAGATAGGCAATACAGTGAAAAACTAAGATCCTTGTCAGAAAATCTTATTGTTAATCTATATAAATATGCATGGAAAGAAGATTTTTTTGCCCGAGTTCTTTTTAATCGATACCATGATATAGGTATAGAATACCTGGGAGCAAAAGGAGACGGTTTCTCACCCGATGCTGATAAAAATTCAGGTACTTATTTTCTAAATTCCTTTAGCTGGGCAATTCTATCAGATACGGCTTCAGAGCAGCAGATTGAGATAATGCTTGATACGGTGGAAAAAAATCTTAAAACACCATACGGTCTTAAGCTCAGCACGCCAATGAATTTAAGCAGGATTACCAAGGAAGCTGCTACCGGTCATTACTTCCACGGAGATCGTGAGAACGGAGCAGTATTCAAACATGCCTCTATGATGGCTGCGGCGGCTATGCTTAAGGCAGCGAAAAAAGTGAAGAGTCAAGAATTGGCATCAAGGCTGTCAAAAGTTGCCTACTGGACTATTGACACTGTCCTGCCTTACAAAACTATGGAAAGTCCCTTCGTAAGTTGCGGAAATCCCAGGTTCTGCACTCAATATAATAACAGTGAGACCGGCGAAAATATCGGGCCCATGTTAAGCGGCACGGCTACATGGCTTAATCTGGCATTAATGTCGGCATTCGGTATCGAGTATCAAGTAAACGGAATGGTCTTAGACCCAATACTTAGGGATGATGAAGAATGTCTATCATATAAAATAAGAACCAATAGCGCAGAGTATGATATCCGGATAAAAAAGCCTAAAGGGTTTTCCAGGATACTTGATGGGACATCTATATTAAAAGTAGACGGCAAAGAAATGCAAGGTAATATAATTCCTGCCTTTTCTGACAATGCCGTTCATTCAGTCGAGCTTATTCTACTTTAACGAGAATAAAAGATATCCCAGTTTTTCTACACTCGAATCAAATTACCTCATGCGCAGTGTAACCGGAGGTTCCGGTGATGATAAGACCAGATTCGTGGTAAGGATGAGGTCATCGGTTCAATTCCGATTGAGGGCTCCAGATTAGATGAACCCCAAAACGTTGTTAATTCAATGTTTTGGGGAACCACGGAAATCATCATGATAAAAGGGACTTTGCAATGAAGGTCAACTTAGAACTGGTAAATTAAATTCAAATGATTTAACTACAGAAGGAGTCACATCCTTGTGGCTCTGACTCTGTAGCCTGCGAAATAAAAGTATAAGTGGGAATCTATCATATTTGACTTATAAAATACTTTCTGACATATTGGTAAGAGAGAGTATTACCTTAGAATGCTCGCTAAATTTTGGAGTAGTCAGTGAAGAATAGGTTGCTTAAGTTGGGCTCAAATAATCATGAAAAAGTAATACAGGAGATTAAAAATATGTCAGATTCTATAAAGGTTCTGTTGGAAAAACAAAAAACGTATTTTTCAAGTGGAGAAACAAAGGATGTAACATGTCGTTTGAATGCTCTCAAGAGATTAAAAACAGTTATTAAGGATAATGAAAAGGATATTTTGGATGCCTTAAATAAAGATTTAAACAAGGCGACCTTTGAAGCTTATGCAACTGAGGTCGGCATGATTTATAATGAATTAAATGATGCCATAAAAAACTTACGAAAGTGGAGCAAGGTAAAGAGAGTCAGGACTCCAATCACTCAGTTTAAATCTTCATCATATATAGTTTCTGAACCATATGGAATTGTTTT
Organism: uncultured Ruminiclostridium sp.; assembly: GCA_964462075.1. GTDB lineage: Bacteria > Bacillota > Clostridia > DSM-8532 > DSM-8532 > DTU059. The sequence continues at coordinate 16,878 of CAYWXN010000017.1, forward strand.
AATAATGTCACCATGGAATTATCCTTTTCAATTGACCATTGCGCCTTTGATAGGTGCTATTGCCGGCGGCAATTGTGCAGTTGTAAAGCCTTCAGCATACTCGCCAAACACATCAAAAATAATAAACAAAGTATTAAGCAGTTGTTTTAATAAAGAATACATTGCAGTTGTTGAAGGCGGAAGAGA
>CAYWXN010000018.1:0-16987 GCA_964462075.1 uncultured Ruminiclostridium sp.
CCAACTGCTCAATACAAAGCTATGTGCCTGCTCTTCATGCACTTATGGAATTTGAGCCTACCAACGTTATTGCTTGTACTTATCAAGCGATTTCCGGCGCAGGTAAATCATTCAAAGACTGGCCTGAAATGCTGGATAATGTTATCCCTTATATAGGCGGCGAAGAAGAAAAGAGTGAGCAGGAACCTCTGAGAATTTGGGGCAAGATAGAAAACGGTGTTATAGTTAAGGCCGCTTCTCCGGTTATAACAACACAATGTATCCGTGTTCCCGCATCCGACGGACATATGGCTGCTACTTTTGTAAGCTTTAAGAATAAACCTGCAAAGGATGAGATCATCTCACTTTGGAGAAGCTTTAAAGGCATTCCACAGGAACTTAACCTCCCTTCAGCTCCCAAACAGTTTATTACCTATTTTGAAGAGGAAAACAGGCCTCAGACAAGACTGGATCGCGATATTGAGAACGGTATGGGTATCAGCATCGGCAGACTGCGTGAGGATAAATTATATGACTACAAATTTGTCAGTCTATCTCACAACACAATCAGAGGCGCAGCAGGCGGAGGCGTACTCAGCGCAGAGCTTTTGAAGGCTCAGGGTTATATTACTAATAAATAATAATATAGGCAACAAAAAAGCAGGTGGCGACCTTTCGGTTCCTGCTTTTTTGTTTTGCTAGATTATCTCAACAACAACCTTCTTATTTTCCTTGATGGCTGCCGCCTTCATTACAACCCGTATAGCTTTGGCAATTCTGCCTTGCTTTCCGATTACCTTACCCATATCATCTTCGGCAACTCTGAGCTCCAGAATCAATGATTGGTCATCGTCTACTTCTGTTACAGCTACTTCGTCAGGATTGTCAACTAATGATCTCGCAATTTTCTCCAGCAACTCTTTCATTGGCAATACCTCCATTCGTTGCATAAAGAATAACCCTACCCGCTTACACAATCTAAGATTGCTATTGGGTCCCGGGAACCCTGATACTTCACAATGGAATTACTCTGTAACTCCTGCGATTTTAAGTAGCTTCTTAACAGTTTCGGTAGGCTGTGCACCATTACCCAGCCACTTCTTTACTTTTTCAGCATCTACATTAATGATTGAAGGTTCTGCCTTCGGATCGTAAGTACCTACTTGTTCGATAAACTTACCATCACGTGGAGATCTCCCGTCTGCAACGATTATTCTGTAGAAAGGCTTTTTCTTTGCGCCAATTCTCTTTAATCTAATTTTTACCATGATTTCACCACCTTTCTTGTGTTCTTTGTTATATCTTTTCTATCTTTCGCCAGACTATTATTTTAAGTCATCGACGTTTCAAGCAAATTAGAATGGCCTTTTAAATCCGCCCATACCCCTCATCATTTTTTTTGCATTACCGCCGGAAAATTGTTTCATCATTTTTTTCGTATCTTCGAACTGCTTTAAGAGCCTGTTAACATCTGTTACGGTCATTCCGCAGCCATTTGCAATTCGTATACGTCTCTTGGCATTAAGAATATTTGGGTTATTACGCTCCTGCTTTGTCATTGACTGGATTATGGCGACAGTACGGGCAAACTGCTTGTCATCCAAATCAATACCCTTTAAAGCTTTTGTATCGATTCCCGGAAGCATTCCAAGAATCTGATTTAAAGGCCCCATCTTCTTTATCTGCTGCATTTGATCAAGAAAGTCATCCAGTGTAAAGGTTGCCGTTCTCATCTTCTTTTCAAGCTCAATAGCCTGCTTCTCATCAAAGGCTGTCTGGGCTTTTTCAATCAGACTTAAGACATCTCCCATCCCTAGTATTCTGGAAGCCATTCTGTCGGGATAAAAGGGTTCCAGATCGCTTAATTTCTCACCCTGACCGGTAAATTTAATAGGTTTTCCGGTCACTGCCCTGGTTGAGAGGGCTGCTCCGCCTCTTGTATCACCGTCAAGTTTTGTAAGAATAATACCGTCTATACCAAGCTTTTCATTGAAAGAACCTGCTACATTAACTGCATCCTGACCTGTCATAGAATCTACAACCAGCAGTATTTCATGAGGCTTTACGGTATCCTTGAGACGTTTTAATTCGTCCATCAGCTCTTCATCTACATGAAGTCTACCGGCAGTATCTATTATGACAATATCAAATTGCATGCTTTTCGCATGAGCAACGGCTTTGTTTGCTATTTCGACGGGATCTGTATTAGTTCCCATCTCAAACACGGGTATATTAAGCTGTCCGCCGACTACCTGAAGCTGTTTTACAGCAGCCGGACGATAGACGTCACATGCTACCAGTAATGGGCGTTTACCCTCTTTTCTAAGCATATTGGCAAGCTTACCGGTAGTTGTAGTCTTACCGGAACCCTGAAGTCCAACCATCATATAAACAGTAGGAGGTGCAGGCGAATAGGTCAGCTTAGACGGAACTGAACCCATTAGTTTTATAAGCTCTTCGTGAACTATTTTAACTATTTGCTGTCCCGGAGTAAGGCTTTCTAAAACGCTTTGTCCAACAGCTCTTTCAGTTATTGAATTAACAAAATCTTTAACAACCTTAAAGTTAACATCAGCTTCAAGAAGCGCAAGTTTAACCTCGCGCATCATTTCTTTTACATCTTTCTCATTTACGCGTACAGATCCCTTCATTTTCTTCATCAGGTTCTGCAGCTTTTCGGATAATCCTTCAAAAACCATTTTTTTACCTCTATACTAAACGCTATCCTACCTACAATGTGTCCAATACTTTTCCCAGTAAATCCATTGCTTGTTGATAATCAGAATCCTTCATAATCTCAGGATTTTTCTTAACCATACGCTTCAGGCTTTTTAACGCCTTCTCGATATTTCTCTCCTGTTCTTTGAAGCGCTCTGCCAAACCAAGCCTGTTTTCATACCCCGACAGGGCTTGTTTGCCCTTCCGGATGCTGTCATGAACGCCCTGCCTACTTATACCCAAATCCTCAGCAATTTCCCCCAGTGAAAGATCACTGTTAAAATGAAGGTCCATTATTTCATATTGTCTTTCGGTTAAAAGCTGCCCGTAAAAGTCCAGTAATACAGTAACTTCATAAATATCTTCAACAGTATCCAAAGGATTCGGTTCAGCTTTTATATTATCATTCATAAGCATCCCATCTGTCAAGCGTTTTTGCTTTACAGCTAAAAATTATATTGCAAAAAGGTTAGGCTGTCAATATAAAAACAATTAGTAACTATTACCGTAATTGAATATCAGGAGCAAATACCGCAGTTTTATTTGGTATTGTCATCTCTGAGCCAATACTATATAATTTTGTATTGGCGAAATTAGGAGGTAATAATAGTGAGGCTGAGAAATGTTCCTAACGCTTATGACAAATTAGAAGCATGTAATAATTTTGTACCTAGCCCTGAGAAATTCAGAGGCGATTGGAATGGGTATTTCAAAAATGATAATCCTATACACATTGAGATAGGGTCCGGTAAAGGGCAATTCATTACAGAATTGGCTTTAAAAAACCCTCATATTAACTACATAGCTATAGAAAAGTTTCCTGCTGTATTAATAAAGCTCATAAAGAAAATACCTGGAGAAGGCCTTGAAAACCTTGCCGTAATCAGCTTTGATGCGGAGGCATTGGAAGAAATCTTTGATATTGGCGAGATAGAAAAGCTATATCTTAATTTTTCCGATCCTTGGCCTAAGAAGCGTCATGCCAAAAGACGCCTTACTTCACCGGAATTTTTAAAACTATATAAAAATGTCCTAAAACCCGGTTCAGTTATAGAATTTAAAACTGATAACCGTCCTCTGTTTGATTATTCCATTGAGACATTTGAAAGCTCAGGCTATAATCTAATAAAAACTACTTTTGACCTATATAAAAGTGACTTATTGGAAGGAAATATACCAACCGAATATGAGATGAAATTCCACAGTATAGGAGTACCCATAAACAAATTGGTTGCTATATATAAACATAATAGCGATACAGCTAATAAAGCCCTTGAAACATTGTAGCTAAGATGTTGACAATAGGATAATTTCTATTGTATACTTTAATTCGGTCATTCGGTTAGTGACACTGAGGACCTTTAAAAATTCATAGGGGAGTAGCTCAGTTGGTAGAGCAGCGGTCTCCAAAACCGCGTGTCGCGAGTTCGACCCTTGTCTCCCCTGCCAGAGGTACCAAGGCTTTAACGCTTTGGTACCTTTTTTAAATTATCATTGCTAATACTCTTTGAGCAGATTCATAACGCTTAAATAAATACTTATAATCCGGCATAATCACGTCATTCATTAAAAAAGCTGATTCTGTTGCCTGGGGCTTTCTTTGCTGGTTTAGCGCCCGGATAATGCCCTCCGCCGTTCTGATACCAATACCATGTCCATAGTATTTTCCGTTAATTAGTTTAATCACGTTTTCTCCCTGCCATTGGGGGGTATCGGGATTAACATCCGGATTTTTAAAATACTGGCAGTCCCCGGGAAGTGCATCAATGTTTCTATGAGTGCGTACACCCAAATCCTTATCCAGGAACTTCCAATCCATTAAATACAGATTGGCGAATAACTCGTTAAAGAGTTCCTCAGGCAGAATTTCAGTGAGCGCTAGATAAAAAACAATGACAATAGCTGTTGCGCATTCAGTAGCATAGAGTTTGCTGTTCTTTAATATGTCTTTGATTCCCAGATAAGGGCTGACACCCGGTTTTATTCTGAATCCCCCTACTTCTGTCCTTTCCCAAAAACTCGGATTGCATCTCGACTTTTTAAAAACTTCAAAGGAAAAGTAGCTATCGTTCAGTTTTTCTGCAGCATTGACAATTGCTGATCTTAAGTTAAGCTCGAATTCTAGGGCTTTGATTGATGTATAGTCGTGAACCCGATCACTCGTAAACAATCTGTTAAGAATCAGGCGTTTAACGCTATCATTACTGTACCTGCCCGCCATGGATCCTTCACTGATCATTTGACCACCGATGCGTATCATCTTCATATTCCCTCATGGGCATAATCATATAACATTGTATGAATAATGGAAGACTTAGGTTATGAGATAAAACAATAATACATCAATAGAATTTGAAAATGTAATGAGAGTTAGGCCCCAATTTATTATCGGTAAAACAGCCGTTATATCGGGATAATTACGCGGGTAACATTATGATCGTTGTCGATTTGCATTGAGCCGTCAGCCTCAGTTTCCAAATAAATTTCTTGCGGGTAGCCCGAGGGTGTATAACCATGATTATCAATATACCTACCTAATGCTTCGTATGCCTGCCAAATCTCATAATTACTACCCCTGTAATTCACAGCTAACGCGTTTCCTGAGGGATATAGAACTGCTTCCGGCGGCGCGTTTTTCTTATCTACGGGCAGACACGCATTGATAACAAAATCTTTTACCTTAAATTCACCCTTCAAAAGACCATCGTCCGGATACTCGCAGAACTCAGGCCACTCGCGGCTTATATTTATACCCTTTATTATAAGCTCATCATAGAACTCACCGACAGCTAAAATTGCAGACTCTCCGTCTTTTGCCTCTATAGTACGACAGAGGCACAGTCGCTCAGGTAAAAAAATCTTATGAACAGAAAGTTTTCCCGGGCGGGTATTCCTTATTCTTAAATTCTCAATGGCAATGTTTAGTGCATTGCGCCGTTCAACCAAAGAGGCTATTTTAGTCTCCTTGTCCATATTGCCGTCTAAGTATTCCTTTATTTCGGGTAATGAAAGCCCTGCGTCCTTCAGACTCAAAACAGCCCTTAATCGGAGCAGATTTTTGCGGCTGTAATAGCGGTAACCGGATTCAGGGTCGATGCGGGCCGGCTTTATTAGCGCTTTTGTTTCATAAAACCGCAATGTATTAATGCTTATTCCGCAGGCGGTGGCAATTTCACCAATGGAGAACAATCCTTCAGGTTTTGGCATAAAACTCCACCTCTCTTTTGATAATAAAAACTTCTTAATTTACGACAAAAAAGCACATAATTTTTACTTTTTCGCTTGACTCTCGCGTTAACACGAGGTGTAAATTAATAATAGCATGAAATATTTACTGTAACAAGATTAGCTTATGCTGTGGAAGGAGCAAGTAAATATGAGCCTATACAGCCACTGCCTAAAGCATCAAAAAGATTATCTACTGAAACAATGGGATGCAGAAAAAAACGCTCCACATAAACCTGAAACAATCGCTGCCACCAGCACGGAACGTGTTTGGTGGAAGTGTGAAAAGGGTCACTCTTGGCAAACACAGCTTTCTTCCCGCGTCCGGGGAATCACCGGATGCCCTATCTGTCTGCGTGAAAAAATCGACGCACGAATGGAAAAACGACGCACTGCCAAAACAAAAGAAAAGCAACCTAAATCGGATGTTGGAGGTAGGAAGAAATGAAGAGGAAAGTCTTGAGCCTATTACTTGTTATGTGTATGGTGATTAGCCTGCTGCCAGTAAAAGTCTCAGCTAGTCCAGCCCATGAATTATACGTTGGGGGAACTAACGTGACCGATTATACTCACGAGATTTCATACTGGAAGGCGGTCGGCGGTGGTTATTCTAAAACAGGAAATGAATCCGATTACGACTTTTCGGTGTCTTATAACACTAGTACGGATAGTTTCACCCTTACGCTCGATGGGGTGAATATTACAAGTTACCATCAGGAAAGCGAATCTGAGACATATGGCATTTTCTGTACTACTGCACTGAATATTTGTCTGAACGACGGGGCGGAGAACTGGATCAATATAACAGAGACAGGTATTCCTTATGGCATATACACACCGGATGTCCTTACTATAAGTGGCGATGGGAATCTGACCGTCGTCGGGAACGAGTTGGCTATACAAACAGGTATTTGTGGGGTCAACGGCGTCACAATTGAAGGCGGGGAGATTATTGTATATTATGTCGGCTACAGCATAACAGCAAACAGTGGACCCATAACCGTTTCAGGTGGCAAAGTCGAAGCTTATGCGTCTGAATCCGGCCTCACTGCAAACAACTCAGGCATAACAATTTCCGGCGGACAATTAACCGCAACTGGCAATTCAGAGGCTCTATACACCACCGGTCCCGTTTCAGTAACTGTTGGGCAATACCTATTCAGAACACACACTGATACGGAGCCTTCGGGGTCTTTTACACTGTCTCGTGACAACATAGAATTTGAAAACAGCGACACCTTTGAATACGTAGAGATCGTTTCTTGTTATGTCTTTGTCGGAGGGCAAAATGTTTCGGGAGCAAATGGCGCTGTCACCTACTGGCTGAATGACGGTAACGGCGGTATAACCGATGCCGATGCTGACGCCGATCACTATAATGTCAAATATGACGGATCGAACAATACACTGACGCTTTGTAATGCAGACCTGGCCGAGGTGTATCAGGGTTATTTTACCCCTGACGGCGGCGAAGGGATGGTTTCGGCCACTGTTTTCACGATGTATGACCTCAATATTGTTCTTGAAGGTGAAAACCGGATAGTCTCTTCCTCCGAATGGGGCATAGTAGCAGCGCGTGGGCTTGACTTCAGCGGTGACGGCAGTCTTTCCATAGATTCTGACACAGCCGGCATCTGTGTTGATGTCGGAGATATGATTTTCCACAATGGTAATATAAGCGTCGAGGGAAACAGAGGTATTTATATCATCGATGGAAACATTAATATCCGCGGCGGCAACATCAGCGTTGAAGGAGAAGGGTACGGTATTGAAAACAATAGCGGAGATATCAATATCTACGGCGGAACGGTCAGTGCCAAAAGCCTTGCCAACCGCGACACCTATGCTATAGGTGCTTATGACGGCAATCTCAATATTTACGGTGGAACAGTAATGGCTAAAGCAGACGGCCCGGGCCCATACTGCTACGGTTTATACGGCAATAGCAGCGTGGAAATTGTTGGGGGAACCGTGATTGCCAGCGCCGTCGGGGGAACCGATCATTGCTACGGTGTATACTCCAATGACTACGTAAAGATTCTCGGCGGTTCCGTATACGCGCAGGGTGGAACTGCGGCCTGTGGTGTGAGGGGTGACCACCCGACAGATTATATCAGCCCGTCGGCTGATTACAATAAATGCGCCGTTATTATGACAAAAGCAGAGGCAGGGGCTTACACGCCCACGTTGCTGTATAACCATGATGCGGCACCAATAGTATATAACTCAAATCCGGAAGCCACAGATCGTGTCACCGACCTATGGGTGGGCGGTTTCCCGTTCTGCTCATACGATGCTACGCTGTGGACCGGTGTTGACAACAGCTCTAACTACGGGGATTATTTCCATGACAATGACGAATCCACCTCCGACGGCGGTTACGCATGGTCGGTAGGTTATGATACAAACGATTGCGGGTACGATCTATCCCTAAACGGTATCAACATCAGAGAGTGGAAAGGGTACCCGAATCCAGCCGGCATTTGCGCAGATGAGGATGTAAATTTGGATATCTATCTTGAATCCGGCAGCAGCAGTGATATCAGGGTTATTAAAGAAACCGATCCAAGACCCGGCGCAATCATCGTAGAAGACGGTAATCTGAGGATATACGGCCCCGGTACGCTGAATATGCGCTCCACCCTCAACGGTATATGGGTTAAAGGGAATTTAACCATTGCCGGTGGAACGATCAACGCGATCGGCGGGAACTACAGTGCAGGTATCGGCGTGTACGGCGCCCCCGACAACATCGGCAGCATCGGCAACTTCGAAATCAATGCCGCTACGGTAAACGCCTGCGGGTACTGCGGCGTTATTACCAATGCCGGAACAATCTCAGTAAACGGCGGCACACTGACTGCAAAGGGCGACGATGAGAATTACGGCGCAGTGTGTTCATTGAATCAGGTTAACCCACCAACACTCGAAGGCTCAGCCATTCTTGGGGCAGAAACAGGCGGAAACGTTTCAGGCGGCGTGTACACGGCGGGAACGCGAACTATCGATCTTACCGCCATCACATGGTCTGATTCGCGTTACAGGGTAGGCAATACCATGCTTACCTACGTGCGTATTGCCCCGGCGAACGTCGTCACCTGTGTGCAAGCAGACAACGGGAGCTTTACGGCTAAAATCGATGGTGTCATCATCACCCATGCCGCACCGGGAGATACCGTAACACTGACAGCAACCCCGAACAGCGGTTATTTGTTTTCGTCGTGGAACGTGTACAAAACCGACGACACCAACACAACGGTCAGCGTAAATGGAAATTCCTTTACCATGCCCGCTTACCCCGTAACCATCGAGGCAGTTTTTGCTGCCATACCAAGCTGTACTGTCACCTTCAACTCGAATAGCGCGGTTTACGATACTAAAATGGTAAATGTTGGACAGAGCATCGGAAGTGCTTCCTGGCCTGCAAATCCGACGAGAAGCAGTTATACCTTCGGAGGCTGGTTCACAGGTGAAAATGGTACCGGAACAGAGTTTACCTCCGTTATACAAGTAGATTCATCGATCACCCTCTACGCCAAGTGGACATACAGCGGCGGCGGAGGCGGCGGCAGCAACAGTACACCTCCCCCACCGCAGAGAACCATTACTGTTACCGAAACGTCGAGCGAAGTATTTATAGGTACCGAAGGAACAATATCGGCAGAAGCAAATATGGATAACGCTTTCTCAAACTCAGTCGAAGTAAAGGTTACCGATACAGCCGAGGATGCTGCGAACTTCAAGCTCAGCGCAGGTGACAAGGTTTACCCGTTTGATATATCACTATACATCAAGGGTACCAACACCCGTACTGAACCTGCACCAGGTTACGCAGTAACTATTTTACTGCCCATACCGGAAAATCTGCTTGATAAAAAAGAACTTCTTGCTGTCATGCACAAGTCCGACTCTGGAAAGGTTACTACTCTTAATTCAAGGCTTGTACAAAAAGAAGGCGTATGGTATCTGGTGTTCGAGGCTACGGAATTCTCACCCTATGCGCTAGTAGTCAGAAACTCAGAGAGCTATGATGAATCGTCGGGTGTTCCCTATTACACAGACTCTAAAGGAAACAAGGTATTTATCGGCTTTGCTGCAAACGGCAAGTACATAGCTCCTGAGGGAGTTACCGTTTCGTTTATGCAAAACGATAAGAATTTTATAGACGTCACCGATCATTGGGCGGCATCGAATATAGGCTTTACAACAGAAAGGGAACTCTTCTTCGGCACAGGCAACAATAAATTCTCCCCTGATATAGGAATGACTAGAGCTATGTTTGCCACTGTCATCGGTAGGCTTTATGAACGTAGCTTCGGCGGGATTACATCAACAAGTATCCATTCATTTATTGATTGTGACTATGGTATATATTACGGTAAATATGTTGATTGGGCGGCTGAGAATAAAATTATCTCAGGAGTTGGCAATAGCAAATTCGCACCCGACACAATGGTAACCCGAGAACAGATGGCAGCGATACTTTACCGCTTTGCAGACTTTCTCGGCGTACTGCCAAACACTATAGACACCGAGCTTGAATATCCCGATGAAGCCAGCATTTCAAACTACGCCAAAAATGCGGCGTTATACTGCCAGACCACAGACATCATCGCAGGACGGAGCGGCGGAGTATTTGCCCCGCAGGAAACCGCCACCCGAGCCGAGGTCGCAATTATTATTAAACGGTTTATTGAAACAGTGATGAAATAAGGCACCAGACTGTGCGAAAGCTATTATGGTACTAAAGTTTAATATTTGTTTATTCAATCTTTAATAAGCGGCTTGCCTGCAATGATCTAAAGCGAAGCATGGACTTCGGAGCGTTAAATCATTGCAGGCAAGCCGCTAAATTTTTATGTATTCAGTCTATTAAGTTGTTTTCGCACAATCTGGTGAAGTGTGTGTAATGCGATATTCGGCTGTGTTAGCATTAACGCGTCATGGTGAACGGTCCTTTCAACCAGTGTCTTCCGCTGCCGTAGGTTTCAGTAAGTTCACCGGAAATAGTGTTACCGTCTGAAGATATTGTTCCAACAAATACTATGCCATCCCCCTGACCACCCCTGTTGTCAATTGTTAATGTGCCATCCGCATTTTGTGTCACAAAGCTATCATACATCTGAAAATCCATACTCATAGGAATATTCATGTACTCTTCCTGTGAGCCGTCAATTCCACTAAAACGCAAACCATGATCAAGAGATGAAATGCCCCCGCTATGCTGACATTCAGACGTGTATTTGTAGGATAATTTCCATGTCCCTTCATATACACCTGTCGACGCAGGAGGCGCTGATGTAACACCGGCTCCTACGGTAATTGTAAAGCTTGCGTCTGCCAGCATATTTGAAGGGTCTGATTTTTCTCGTATAGAAACCGTACCTGTAAAGGTACCTTCTTTTTCATACATATGAGGCATCTCAGGCAAATTCCCCTGCAAAATTTCTGTCCCATCTTCAAAAGACCATACATAAAAAGGTTCATTAACCACTCCTGTCAATGTGGTTGAAAAGTTAACAATGTCACCTGCGGCAACACTTTCAGTTTCAGGGCTGACAGTTATAGATACATCGCCGTATAAAACCTTATATCTTTGAAAAGTAACATATGAATATTTATCCTTCGCTGTTTCCTTCATAATAAGTATCCCCAGATCATTCACACCTGTATCGGGCTTATATGGTATCCATTTGTCAACATCCCCTCCGCTCCCCACTGTGTCGATCTGATATGTTGTTTTGTTGTATACATAGTATCTTAAGGTAGGGTCAGCTACCTTGGGTGCAATAAAAAGATGTCCCGGGTTACTCTTAAATTTAAGCGAATCCGGATCTATGCGATAATTATCTTTTAACAGTTCGGTCTTGATATTTCCAGATGCATCAACCCCTGTTGCAACGTAAAATTCAGGAATCTGAGGAAAAAGGGGATCAATAAGTTTTTTGCCGTTATTCTCCATTGCATCCAGCCATAATTCAGTAACCTTGCCGTAGTCTATGAGCGCAGAGGTTCCAAAGTATCCAAATATATTGTAGGGAACAGCGTTCTTTTCTGCTTTGAAGGCATCTGATCCCGAGTAGTATATGCCCAGCGCACCGTCTGTATTTCCATTAAAATCAGTTTTTGAATAATCAAAGGGAACAGTACGTTCTGAACCCGGAAAATTAGGATCACAAACCAGTATATTCCCTCCCGATATCCCATAAGCCAGTATTGCATGAGGGGCATATGTATTTGTTTGCGGATCAATACCGTTAATATACATCATTTGTGGCATACCAGTCAGCGACATGGAATATGCAAATGCGTAGAAGGTATTCCTGTCATCAGCACCAATAGCATCCCGATATTGTTGGGTTAGGGCGCTCGGATTATTCCAATTCGAGGATTCATGCTGCTGAACAGCGCTGGAAAGCCTTAACATGAGTGCATCATCCCAAAAGAAACTCAGGGTTTTCTCGTCCGTTACGTTATCAAACCGACTGTTTAATGGTTTGTCCCACCCGACACGACCTGCACTATGATATTTCCAATAAACTATATTTGCAAAGGTTTGTCCGGCACAGTGTCCGCCCGGCTTTATATATGATCCGATGTTTTTGGACTGAATATCGTCCATACCCGGATTAAACCCCGTATCAATATCATCTATTATGCGATCTGTCTTAACCTTTGATACAATAATTTCAGAGAAATGAGACGTTAAAAGTGTAATTGAATCATTAGTAAGCTCTGTGAACGGAATGGCCTCTAATGTACCTTCAGCGCGGTCATAATAGAACCCCATTGCAAATTCATCATCATCCTTATCAATCGGGATTGTAAGGGTCATAGGCTCCCGTGCAAAATCATGGCTGTATTCTATGTTAATTAGTGGAGTAATCGGATTAAATAAATCACTGAACTCATGACTTTGTATTTCGCTGCTTTTAATAGAGAATTTTTGCGATGAATCAAAAGCATCCTCCGGAATTTCCAATACCATTCCATTAAGCGATGATTCATCATTATCTATTTCAAGCGTATTTCCCTCATCCGGTATTACCTGCGTTATAAGCTTTTGAGGCTTACCCGTTACCAATTTTCCCGAATCCTTACCCTCATAGGGTTTGATGTTTTTTATAAGAGAAAAAACAAGAAACAAAGAACCAACGATTACTAGTAACCCAAGGATTTTAGATTTTTTCCCTGGTTTTTTCTTTGGCTCCATATATGCTGATCTATTTTGGTTTTGGGATGAAAATCTTCCAGGCAGGGTGCCTTTCTGAGCATGCGGCAAAATATTATCGGGCTGGTTTCTCAATGGGTTTCCGCAACGGGTACAAAACTTATTGTTTTGATGATTGTTATAACCGCATTTATCGCAAAACATATAAAACCTTCTTTCGTTTCCGTATAAAGAAAATATACCACCATATTACTACATAATTCATCAAATTCTTTGCTTTTGAAACTATATTTTTGACTTCACATCCATATGGTTTTACAAAGCCAAAGGGAGCACACACGGTGCTCCCTTTGGCCTTTTTCTTTTGTAACTATATCATCTTTCGTGCGATTTTTACCCAAAAGTAAAATTTATTTCTTAACCGTAGCATACATAAAGTACTTGTAACCCAAAGGTGATGACCAGAATCCTTCTATGCTCTGATCAATAAGGTAAAGATCAACATAGTAGTAAATCGGGCAAAGCATACTATCTGCAAAAATCAAATCCTCAGCCTCGTGCATAAGCTTAAAGCGTTCTGCAGGGTCAGTGGATGTCTTGATCTTTGCAATCAAAGCGTCATATTCGGGATTTGACCACTGAGCGTCGTTATTACCGCCGCCTGTAATCCACATGTCAAGCATACTGATTGGGTCGTTGTAGTCTGATAACCATCCGTTACGAGCAATTTGAAAATCGCCGTTCTTTCTGGTATTCAAGAATGTACCCCATTCCTGTGAAACCAAGGAAACCTTAACACCTATCTTACCCCACATATCCTGAAGAGCTTCACCTATAGCCTGGTGGCCTGTACCTTCATTATATAAATACTCTATCTGGGGAAGTCCCTGACCGTTGGGATATCCCGCCTGGGCAAGCAATTCTTTAGCCTTGACAAGATTTCCTTCATAGTCATAAGGATCGTAATAGTCGCCGCCGATTTCACGGAATTCCTTTGAGGGATCGGCATCGGAAAGCCCCGTTGAAACAAATGCACCGGCAGGCTCTTGGCCTGACTTACCGATTTCTTTAACGATAAATTCACGATCAATAGCAAGAGTCAAAGCCTCTCGGACAAGCTTATTGTCCAGAGGAGCTTTTTTAGTATTAAATGAAACATAATATGTTCCCAATTGACCCTCAAGATGGAACTCAGGCTTGTCTCTCCAGGCATCGATTTCATCGTTAGGCATTGAGTCAGCAAAAAGAATTTCTTTTTTCTGGAATGCATTTAAAATTGCTGTATCCTCTTCCATCAGGACAAACTTAATATTTTCCATACCAAGATTTTTGTAATTCCAATAATTCTTGTTCTTTGTCATAGTAATATGGGAACCCGGTACCCATTCTTTCACCTTATATGGTCCGTTGCCGATGTATGTTTTAATATCCACGGCCCATGAATCACCGTTTGCTTCAATTAAATCCTTGCGGACAGGCGAGAATGTCGGGAAAGCCGTCAGCTCTAGGAAGTAAGGAACCGCATTGTTAAGAGTAACTACCAATGTCTTGTCATCAGGTGCTTGAACGTTTAAGGTACCATCAGCATAGCCATCTATAACTTCGAACATATATTCATAGTCGGCTGCTGTGTCAGGTGAAATAGCACGATTCCATGAATATACGAAATCATTAGCTGTAAGCGCTTTCCCATCGCTCCATTTTAGATTTTTGCGAAGATGGAATGTGTAAACCTTTCCGTCGTCTGAAACTTCATATTTCTCAGCTTGACCGGCAACAGGTACACCATTCTTGTCAAGAGTCATAAGTCCCTCGAAAGCATGGATGATCATTGTAGCCCCGTCAACTGCCGAGTTTAGGGCAGGATCGATAGTGTCAGGGTCAGGCCCGACATTTACATTAAGTGTATCTCCGGATGCGGCATTGTTTCCGCAAGCGGGCAGAATAATCATAGCTAACATGATTATCGCAAGTAGAAGTGCTATTTTTGTCTTCATATTAAATCCCTCCATCGTTTACTAGTTGCCTATTTATAAGTGTTTATATTTTTTGCATATACGCTAAAAATTACATGTGGTATTATTTGTTTTAAACTAACTATTAAAGCCTATCCAAATGGTGACAAGCGGCATAGTGGCCGGGTGATACTTCCCTGAATTCCGGCTCTTTTTGTGCGCAAAGTTCTGTAGCATACCTGCATCTGGTTCTGAATCTGCATCCCGATGGTGGATTTAACGGGCTCGGCACGTCACCCTCAAGTACAATTCGTTGACTTGCGCGGCTTTGTTTCGGATCGGCAATGGGAATAGCCGAAATCAGCGATTTGGTATAAGGATGAACGCTGTGAAATATCAATTCATTGCTATCAGCCAATTCTACAAGCTTTCCCAGATACATTACACCGATTCTACGGCTTATGTGCTTTACAACGCCTAAATCATGTGCAATAAAAAGATAAGTTAGCCCCATTTCAGCCTGCAAGTCCTCAAACATGTTAACAACCTGAGCCTGTATGGAAACATCCAAAGCCGAGATAGGCTCGTCGCATACTATAAACTCAGGATTAACAGCAAGTGCTCTTGCTATACCGATACGCTGCCGCTGTCCTCCGGAAAATTCATGAGGATAACGATTTGCGTGTTCACTGTTTAGCCCGACTCTCTGCAGCATACTGATAATTTTATCTTGCCTGTCTTTTTTACTTTGAGCCAATTTATGGATGTCAATGGCTTCCCCTACTATATCCCCCACGGTCATCCTGGGGTTAAGGCTGGCATATGGATCCTGAAAAACTATTTGCATCCTGCGTCTATAAGGAAGCATCTTGGCTTTGGTAATATCAGTTCCGTCATATATGATTTTTCCGCCTGTAGGCTCATACAGGCGAAGAATTGTACGTCCCAAAGTGGTTTTTCCACAGCCGCTCTCACCAACAAGTCCAAGGGTTTCTCCTTTGTTGATGAATAAGCTGACATCATCTACGGCTTTTACATATTTAGGCTTTAAAAATTTGCCGCTAACCTGAAAATACTGTTTTAAGTTCTTTACCTCCAGTAACTTATTACTCATCTTTATCACCGCCTCGCTCATACTCTTTCTTTTGCAGTAACCAGCAGGCACTGTAGTGATCATCACTTATCTGAGTATACTCGGGCATTTGATTGATACATATCTTCATACAGCTGTTACAGCGGGGTGCAAAGGGACAACCTTTTGGGGGATTGAGTAAATCAACCGGGGTTCCTTCAATGGGAACCAGCCTTTTATGCTCTTTTTCAGTTAGTTTGGGAATGCTGTTAAGTAAGCCCTTTGTATATTCATGCCTGGGATTATAGAAAATATCGTCCACCGTCCCATATTCAACAACTTTTCCGGCATACATAACCGCTATTTTCTGGCATATACTTGCTACTATGCCCAGGTCATGAGTAATTATTATAATTGACATACCGATTTTTTCCTTAAGCTCCATCATAAGCTCAAGAATCTGGGCCTGTATGGTAACATCCAATGCAGTTGTAGGTTCATCTGCAATAAGCAATTTCGGTTCACAGGCAAGGGCAATGGCAATCATAACACGCTGTCGCATACCGCCCGAAAGCTGATGCGGATATTGCTTTAGCCTCTTTTCGGGCTCGTTTATTCCCACAAGCGTAAGAAGCTCTACTGCTCGATCTTGAGCTTCTTTTTTGTTTTTATTGGTATGAAGCATAATAACTTCCCGAATCTGATTACCTATGGTATAAACAGGATTCAGGCTGGTCATAGGATCCTGAAAAATAATACTTACCTCGTTGCCGCGGATTTTTTGCATTTCTTTCTCAGTCATTTCATGAATTTTATGGTCGTTAAATTCAATTGTGCCGCCGATAAGCTTGCCTGCACGGTCGGTCA
>CAYWXN010000019.1:0-16564 GCA_964462075.1 uncultured Ruminiclostridium sp.
ACTTTTTAACATGCAGGTTATAATATTTGATTATGCAATTTATAAATAAGCGGCGAGTTTGCTGCGATTTAAAGCGGGCATACAACTCATTGCATGAGTTGTTTTGGATTGCGTAGCCATACGACTCAATTGAGTCGTTTTGCGACATAGAAACAGGATGTTGGCACGGAGCGCTAAATCGCAGCAAGCTACAGCCGCTCCTCAGTCTAACGCATAAGATTCTTCACTCCGCTGCGCTCTGTTCAGAATGACAGCCCTTTGTTCGCATAGTTCTTAATATTAGCATGCTAATATCAAGAAAGTGGCCTTCTTACCTTAAGCCGGCCTGTTTGAGAATTTCTACAGTTGATTCAAGCTTATTCATTGTATAGAGATGTATTCCAGGTGCTCCACCGTCTAATAGCTCTCTTATCATAGAGGCTGCATATTCTTCCCCGGCTTTTTTCAGATCTTCCGGACTATCTTGATACTTATCTATCATCAGAACCAGATTGGCCGGAATAGAGCAGCCGCTTCTGGCAGTCATTGTCTTTATTCTGGCATTGAAAATCGGCATAATGCCGGGTATCACGGGACAACTTATATTCATTTGTTCACATCTGTCCAAAAAGTCGAAGTATAGCCGGATATCAAAGAAAAGCTGAGTAACAAGCAGGTCTACCCCTGCATCAACCTTCTGTTTCAAATAACGCCTGTCTTCGTTGAGCCTTTTACTGTCAGAATGCCCTTCCAAATATGCAGCAGCCGCAATACAGAAATCATCAGTCTTCTTTATATGTGCTATTAATTCATTGGCGTACTTAAAAGCTCCGTTTTCATAACTAAAACCAGGCTGATCTATAGGAGGGTCTCCTCTGAGTGCCAATATATTTGTAATATTCTCTTCCTTCATTTTAGCTAGCAGCCCGTCAATTTCTTCAATGGAGTGGCCTACACAGGTTAAATGGCTCATTGACTCAATACCGTAATGGTTCTTGAGTTTAGATGCAATCTCTACTGTTCTGCCTCGTTGGCTGCCTCCTGCGCCGTATGTTACGCTTATATAGTCAGGCGAGAGTTTTTTGAATCCTTCTATTGAACTGAAAAGTGTATCTAACGGTACATCAGGTTTTGGCGGAAATATTTCCAACGCTAATGTTTTATATTTATTTTTATAAATTTCTGATATTCTCATTTTAGTCCTCCCTGTTTTGGTTTATTCTAACTCATTAGATCGGGTCTGTCCATTATTAAATGTTTATAATGCGGTAAAAATTTCGTATAATTAAATATATTACTTCTATTGACTTGTTATATAAACTTTTGTATAATTCAAAAATTAGTCTGCAGGATTAAGGGGGAGCTATAATTGCGACTAAACCTAAAGTATGGCGATTTTCTTGTAATTTTGGCGATTGTTCTGATTGCAGTCTTATTTGCAGTATCGTTTTACCAAAGTAATGCTGATGAAAAAATAGCGATAGTGTCACAAAATAATGTCGTTCTTGATAGAATAGAACTAAATAAAATTTCTGAACGCTACGTAATAAATTATTACGGCGAATACCCCGGAATAATAGAGGTCAATAACGGAAAAATTCGTTTTCTTAAAGCTGACTGCCCTGATCAAGTCTGTGTTAATACTGGCTGGATAGACAAGCCGGGGCAAATAGCGGTTTGTCTTCCTGCAGGTGTTATAATTAAGATTGAAGGTGTCCAGACTGATATAGATATAATCGTTCGTTGAAATTAAAAATAATTATTTTTATTTTTAATTGGTAACAATGTTACTGTAAACTCACCAACTTCTACTTTATAATTTATACTAACAGAAAAAATGGTGGTAAAATTGAAAAAATTAACACTGAACAGTCTATTAATTTCTTTGGCCTTAGTACTGGCCTTTATTGAGCGGTTTATTCCTCTTAATTTAATCGTACCTGTACCGGGCATTAAATTGGGTTTGGCAAATATTGTCACTATGTTTGCCTTATTTTGGGTGGATATTCCTTCGGCTATAACAATTACTGTATTGAGATGCGTATTGGCATCATTGCTGTTCGGTGGTATGTCTTCCCTTATCTATTCATTGTCAGGCGCATTTTTTGCCTTGGTTATTATGATTTTATTAAAATTCGGGTACGAAAAAGTATTTTCACTTCTGGGGATCAGTATGGGTGGAGCAGCCGCTCATAATACCGGCCAGATAGCTGCAGCAAGCATAATGATGAAAAACACCGCTGTTTTTGCCTACCTGCCTGTTCTTTTAATTACAGGACTTGCCACCGGTCTGTTTACTGCAATAATATCGATGAATCTTTTTATTATTTTTGAAAAAAATAACCGTGTAAAACTGGAATAAAAGTGGTATATATTTTTATCAAATGCCATTACATACTGAAAGGAGAACTCACATGGCAAAAAAGGTAGTAATCGTCGGAGCCGGATACGCAGGTATTGAAGCTGCTATCACTCTTAACAAAAAGAAAAAGAAAGATGATATTGAGGTTACACTAATTGACCAAAATCCTTATCATACTCTTTTAACAGAGTTGCATGAGGTTGCCGGAAACCGAATATCTGAGGAAGGTATACGTATTCCACTTGAGAGTATTTTTAAATATACTGATGTTAAACTTATAACAGATGAAATAAAATCCTTTGATTTTGATAATAATAAAGTTTCCTCAGAGAAAAAAACTTATGATTATGATTATCTTATTACCGCAATGGGTAGTACTCCGAATGACTTTGGTATTCCCGGCCTTAAAGAACACACTTTTTCTCTTTGGAGCTTCGATGATGCAGTAAGAATACGTGAGCATATTAAAAAGTGCTTTATTCTAGCCAGCCAAGAAAAAGATGAAACAGAAAAAAAGCGCCTCCTTACATTTGTTGTTTCCGGAGCGGGATTTACAGGCGTTGAAATGTTAGGAGAGCTAGCAGTATGGGTTAAATTACTTTGTAAAGAAAACAATATTGATCGTAATGACGTCCGCCTTATTATTATTGATATGCTTCCCCGTATATTAAACACCTTAGGAGAAAAAAATGCCGCTAAGGCACATAAATACCTTGAGAAAAAACTTAAGGTCAAAGTAATGCTCAAGACAAAAATTACTTCTGCAACCGATCACAGCTTAATTTATGACGGTGGTGAGATTGAAACTAAAACGGTTATTTGGTGTGCAGGAATAAAAGCTTGTGATGATGCCGAGCAATGCACTCTTGAAAGAGCAAACAGACAAAACAGAATAAAGGTTGATGAATTTTGCAGAACTGAAAATAAAAACGTTTATGCTGTCGGTGATCTTGGCGGTCTATCTGACGAAAACGGTGTTCCCTATGCCGCAATGGTTGAGAATGCTATTCAAACAGCCCATGGCGCTGCTGAGAATATTCTTAATGATATTCGAGGAAAAGAGCAAAAAAAGGTAACAGTTAAATTCCATGGAACAATGGTTAGCGTAGGCAACTATTTCTGTGTTTCTGAGATTATGGGAAAGAGTCTCCCGGTTTGGCTTTCAATTATAATGAAGTTTCTGGTTAACATTCATTATCTATGGGAAATTACAGGCTTTAGAGGAATTTCTAAATACCTTTATCATGAGGTTCTGGAAAGAAGGCAAAGAAAAATTTTCCTTGAAAAGCACTGGTCGACCCGGGTTCAAGCATGGTGGCTCACTCCTCTGCGCCTTTTCTTAGGCGGAATGTGGTTATATGAAGGAATTGTAAAAGTTGCTGATGGCTGGTTTAGCTCCCCGAAGCTTGCATCCTTCCTTGGTATGGCTAGTGATGCTACAAGTGCTGCCACAGCTTCAGCAGCCTACGTAACAAGAATTGATGATGTTTTCAAAATAAAAACCGGCTTAATTAATTTCTTTATTGAAACCGAAACCCGTATAGCCGGCGGCGAAGATATAATCGCCCAGCATCTTTCCAGACTTGAGTTCTTCCACTTCGGCGATTTCAATCTGGTACCCTGGTTCTTAAATAACGTTGTAATAGCCAATGATGGTGTGGCTATGTTTTTCCAGATTCTCGTGGTCGTTTTGGAGATTCTTGTAGGTCTTATGCTTCTGGGCGGTGCGTTCACCTTTATAGGCTCCTTAATTTCATTTGGTTTGACTATTATGTTCCTTTCCTCTACAGGTCTATACGAAAAGAGCTGGTGGATGGTTTTTGCATCAATCGCTACAATGGGCGGAGCAGGCCGAGCTTTTGGCTTGGACTATTACCTTATCCCCTATCTAAACAATGTATGGGAAAGCTTCTGGAAGAATCGAAAGTTTAGGCTCTTTTTCAAGGGTAGTATTGACCGGTTTGATTAATGTTTCCAAATGCCATAATACCCATAAGCGCCATAAGATCTAGGAGGTAAAATGCATTGTGGAGCAAATTTCCAGTTATTAATGAAGAGTTAACTGCCTTTGAAGAATATCTTGAAACTGTATTGGTATCCAGAAGTGAGTTTTTAACGAATGCTTCAAAAGATGCTGTATTATCAGGCGGAAAAAGATTGCGCCCCGCGTTTACCATCTTAGCGGCCCTGCACGGTGAATATGACAGAGAAAGAGTGTTCGCTGCCGCTGCATCTGTTGAAGTACTGCATGCAGCAACGTTGGTACACGATGATATTATTGACAATGCCAAAACCCGGAGAGGTAAGGAAACTCTTGCTGAAAAACACAATACCAATTTAGCAGTTTATACAGGGGATTATCTTCTTACAAAATCATTGAAGCTGCTTATAAAAACAGGTTTAAAACCGGAAAAGCTTGATGTTTTAGCCAGAGCAATAGCCCTACTATGCGAAGGCGAAGTCGATCAATATCTTAACAAGTATTCTGTGTCCAGTGTGTATAATTATCTAAAACGCATACTGGGAAAAACGGGTGTATTATTTTCGGCTTCCATGGTATTAGGTGCGAAAACAGCCAATCTTTCCGATGAAATGGCCAGGAATTTTGGCAGGTTCGGCCTCAGCTTCGGCGCAGCTTTTCAAATAAGAGATGACTTACTTGATATTCTTTCAGATCCTTCAAAAGAAGGGAAGCCTGTTTTGAATGATTTAAAAGAAGGAATCGCGACTCTTCCGGTAATAATGGCAGTAAAAAATGACCCGAATATATTAAAAGAAGTTAATGTTTTCTTTGACGGTCATGGTGATATAAAGAGTTTATTAAACAGTATAAAAGCATCAGGCGGTGTTAAGGATACCGAAAAGTTAATGAACCGTTATAAAGAAAAATGTAGATTGTACATTAATAAAATACCCCACACCCCATACACCGATGCAATGAGTGAAATTGTGAACTGGTTGTAGTTTCAGAACGCAGGACATTCTTCGCATATAGATTAATATTTTATAGGAGGTTATTATGAAAAAAATACTGGCACTCACATTAGTCGCAATCCTTCTTGCAGGTTGCGGCGCGGCATCTGTAAAAACAGGGCTCGGGCACAATATATCAATCGAAAAATCAGCGGATGCATCAGCAGAAGCTGAGGGCCTGGCACAGGTTGATACAGTTATGGCCGCGGTAACCGTCGATTCAGCCAATAAAATCCTTGGCGTGGTAATTGACACAGCTCAGACTAAGGTTAGCTTTGACACAACAGGAAAAATCACCACAGACAAAACTGCAGAGCAAAAGACAAAAGTTGAGCTCGGTTTTGATTATGGTATGAAAAAAGCCGGTTCTGCAAGAGAATGGTTTGAGCAGATTGCCGAACTGGAAAAATGGATGGTTGGTAAGACTGTAGATAAAATTACAGCCATAAAGGATGCTTCTGAGGATGCAGATCTAAAATCAAAGGTTTCCGTTAGTATCAGTCCATACCAGGCTGCCGTAGCAGAAGCGGTTTCAAAAGCAAAATAACAACTAATACATATCCCTAAAGAACCCCTTCTTTATGGAGGGGTTCTGTTTTAATTATTCAATGCGGGAGTATTTATGAAAAAGTGTAAACATCTATTATTAATTTTTATAATCTCTTTATTGATAAGCTCATGCTCAGATAAAAACAATTTGGGATACACAAAATATTCCTATGAATTTTTAGGAGCCTTTGATACGGTTATTCAATTCATGGGCTATGCAGAAAGCCCGGATGAATTTGAAACAATGGTTGAAATCGGTCAAGATCGTTTTATGGAGCTTAATAAGCTCTATGATATATATAATAATTATGATGGTATTAATAATGTGAAATCTATAAATGATAACGCAGGAATAAAGCCTGTTGAAGTTCAACAGGAAATAATAGATTTAATCCAATTTTCTAAAGAATGGTATAATAAAACTAACGGGAAATGCAATATAGTACTGGGTTCTGTTCTCGCAATCTGGCATGACTACCGGGATGCAGGTATTGAGAATCCTCAGGAGGCCGAGATTCCACCCCTTGAAATGCTCAAGGAAGCAATGAAATTTACTGATATAAATAAGGTTGTTGTTAACCATGGCAATAACACAGTTTATTTGGAAGACAAAAATATGCGTCTTGACGTAGGCGCTGTCGCTAAAGGCTTTGCAACTGAGATAGTAGCAAATGAGCTTATGGATAAAGGATATACAAGCTTTATTATTAGCGCCGGCGGAAATGCAAGAACTGTTGGAGCGCCTATTGATTCAACACGGAAAAAATGGGGAGTCGGTATACAAAGCCCTGATGGAAACCCTAATGATTCTTCAGAGCCATCCTTGGATATATTGTATTTTAATGATCAATCGCTTGTAACAAGCGGAGATTATCAAAGATATTATGAAGTTAACGGAAAAAGGTATCATCATTTAATTGATCCCATAACACTCATGCCGGCAGAAAATTTCAGATCAGTATCAATTTTAACAAAGGATTCCGGGATAGCAGATTTTATGTCCACAACTATATTTTTAACACCTTACGAGGAAGGTCTTAAGCTTGCAGAAAGCATAGGCATCGAAGCTATTTGGATAATGAAAGACGGCACAATTAAAGCTACCGACAATGCCAAGAAAGTCATGAAGTATATGGGTGGAGCTACTAATAACGATAATTGAGGTGTTTAACAAATCATGAAAAAGTTTAAATTTGATAATGGCTGGAAGCTTCTCATTTATTTTGATATCATTTTGCCTGCAATATTGTTTGTTGCGGCGTTTTTTTCGGGTATGCCCTCTCTTGCTAAGATTTTTCATTCATACGAGATTTTTATAGTAAACCCCATACCAAATTTAACATCTTTCATTGGTATCATAGGCTTGATATATCACCTAGGAATATTAATTTACACCGTTATAAAGCGCGATTTTATTGATATGCTAATTTGTATTATCATTACCTTGGCTATAGCTGCTTTCTTCCTGTTCGAAATAAATTATTTAATTATTAGGCCACTTAATTTTGCCAGTTTTTAAGGAGAAATTCAATGAGTAAAAAGATCCAAGTTTGGTATCTCGGGCATAGCGGATTTGCTGTAAGCATCGATGATAAATTACTGATATTTGATTATTATTTGGATAATAGCGAGAGCAATGAGCGTTCTCTTTCTTCGGGTGTTATTGAGCCCTCTGAAATAAAGGATAAAAGAGTATTTGTTTTTGCGTCCCATAGGCATCCGGATCATTTTAATCCGGTAATCTTGTCGTGGAAGAAACAACTTTCCGATGTACGCTACTTACTTTCATATGATATTCCAAAGAAGTATCATCAAGAATCGACAAGTGTTCTTAAGAACAACGAGGTTTATCAAGAAGAAAATCTCAGTATTCAAACCTTTAAATCCACTGATGAGGGTATCGCATTTTTAATAAATATCGATGGTATTAGTATTTATCATGCCGGAGACCTGAATTGGTGGCATTGGAACGGAGAACCTAAATCCTGGAATAACGACATGGCAGCAAAATATAAGCGTGAGGTATCTCTGATAAAAAATCATCACATAGATATTGCCTTTCTGCCCGCGGATCCAAGGTTGGAAAGCGCAGAATTAATGGGAATGAGATGGTTTTTAAATGAAGTGGATGTAAAAACCGCTTTCCCGATGCATTTTGAAAATGACTACTCTATTATGGATCGTATAAATGACGAGGCTAATAAGGACTCTACTTTCAAAAAAGTAAATACTATATCAAAACGAGGCGAATGTTTCACTATTATCTTATAGAGCGCCAATCTTTGCTAAGGTAATCTTTAATATGTATAGCGGTTGTAGCTTGCTGCGATTTAGCGCTCCGTGCCAACATCCTGTTTCTAGTCGAGCTCGCTACTTAGGTTCATGCTTCGCTTTAAATCGTAGCATCAACACCGCTCATATAAAATCACATTTCAATATAGTAATCAAATATTCCGTCGATGGGTAAATTTTTTCCTGTTTTCTGCATAATCGGCAACTATATGCCCATCTCCGATTAGTTTGTACTTGTAAGTTACAAGCCCTTCTAAGCCGACAGGGCCTCTTGCATGTAACTTATTTGTGCTTATACCTACCTCCGCCCCAAATCCATATCTGAATCCGTCACTGAAGCGAGTGGAGCAATTTGCGAACACATCACCCGAGTCAACATATTTAAGGAATTTTTCAATGCTGTCCTTGTTCTTAGAAACTATTGTATCTGTATGTCCTGAGCCATAGGTATTTATATGCTCAATAGCCTCATCGATACTTTCTACCACTTTAATTGACAAAATATAGTCCAGGTACTCGGTTTTCCAGTCTTCTTCTGTGGCTGGAATACAGTCAATTATTTCCCCTGTTTTTTCACAACCTCTTATCTCGACATTTTTCTTTCCCAGAGATTCTTTTAAGATGGGCAGAATTTCTTCGGCAATATCTTTATGAACCAACAGGGTTTCCAAAGCATTACAAACAGCCACATATTGAGTTTTTGAATCAATAGTGATACTTAAAGCTTTTTGAATATCTGCATTATTATCTATATAGCAATGACATATACCGTCAGCATGGCCAAGGACCGGAATCCGGGAATTCTCCATTATATATCGGACAAACTCATTAGAACCTCTGGGAATAATAAGGTCCACATATTCATCCAACTTAAGCATCTCCGAGACCTCATCCCTGTTCTCAAGAAGATTAATCCAATTAACCGGTAGTCCGGCTTCTTTTGTTGCAGTCGCAATTATTTCGTATAGACATCTGTTGGTTAAGAGGGCCTCTCTCCCACCTTTAAGCATAACTGCATTGCCGCTTTTCAAGCAGAGAGTAGAAATCTGAACCAATGCATCGGGGCGGGACTCAAAGATTATTCCGATTAAACCAATGGGGCAGCTCACCTTGAACAACTCCAGCCCTTCATCCAACTCGGTTGATAAAAGAATTTTTCCGATAGGATCTTCAAGATTTATCAGGCTTTTTATACCGTTTATTACCTCGGTTAATTTGTTTTCATCAAAGCGTAGTCTTTTAATAAGAGGCATGGCAAGATTTTCAGCCATACTTCGTTCTATATCTTCGCAATTGGCTTTAAAAATCCTCTCTTTATTTAAATAAAGTGCATCGGCAATCTTATTTAAAGCATCGTTCTTAAGTTGTGTTGATATTCCAGAAAGAAGTATTGATGCTCTTTTAGCATTTTCCGCAAGTAACTCTATAGCCATAGTATTACCTCTTGATTTTTAATAATTGTATTTAATATACCATGAATCTATAATCCTGAACACCTTTTTTAATTATATTCCTTGACTAAAAACTTTAAAAACAATATTATATATTCTGTATTTCATAACTAGTCTGAAATGAGGAACAACAGTGAGCATAAGAAAAGATGCACTAAGTAAAGAAATAGAACGCAGAAGAACATTTGCAATAATATCACACCCGGACGCAGGAAAAACAACTTTGACAGAGAAACTCTTACTCTACGGCGGAGCTATTCATATGGCAGGGTCGGTTAAAGCGAGAAAAGCATCTCATCACGCTGTTTCTGACTGGATGGAAATTGAAAAGCAACGTGGCATTTCTGTAACTTCAAGTGTGATGCAATTTAATTATAATAATTATTGTATAAATATTCTTGATACACCTGGGCACCAGGATTTTAGTGAGGATACCTACAGAACCTTGGTTGCTGCTGACAGCGCCGTGATGCTGATTGACGGTGCCAAGGGTGTTGAAACTCAGACTATAAAGTTGTTTCAGGTTTGTAAGATGAGGGGAATCCCTATTTTTACATTTATTAATAAAATGGACAGGGCCAGCAAAGATCCTTTTGCCTTGATGCAGGAACTTGAAGATGTTCTGGGCATCCGCTCATATCCCATGAATTGGCCTATAGGCACAGACGGAGATTTTAAAGGCGTATATAACAGAATCCTAGGTCAAATTATTCTCTTTACCAGCGATAAAGCCCATGGCCAAGCAATTATTGATTCCACTAGAGGTAGTGTTGATGACCCTGTTTTTAAGGACTTATTGGGAGAACACTATTATTCAAAACTGGTCGAAGATATTGAGCTTTTGGATATTGCCGGGGACAGCTTTGATTTAAAGAAGGTTTTAAAAGGTGAATTGACCCCTATCTTTTTTGGAAGCGCTATGACCAATTTTGGTGTAGAACTGTTTTTGGAAGAATTCCTGAATATGTCACCTCACCCTAGCGAACAATTATTCGGGGATAAGATTATTGACCCTTTAAATGACGATTTTACCGGTTTTGTCTTTAAGATACAAGCAAATATGAACCCGAACCATAGAGACAGATTAGCATTTATGCGCATTTGTTCCGGTGTATTTGAAAGCGGTATGCAGGTTATTCATAACAAAACCGGCAAACCTATTCGCCTTGCTCAGCCACAGCAGTTTATGGCTCAGGAGCGGGAAACTATTGACTCGGCTTATCCGGGTGACATTGTAGGCCTTTTTGATCCCGGTCTTTTCAGTATTGGTGATGTTTTAAGCACAAACGGTAACCTTATGTTCACCGGTATTCCTTCCTTCCCTGCCGAGCACTTTGCCAGGGTCGCAGCAAAGGATACAATGAAGCGAAAGCAATTCTTAAAGGGAATTACACAGCTTGCAGAAGAAGGTGCTATTCAAGTATATAAACAGCCCGACATAGGAGTCGAAGAATTTATTATTGGTGCTGTCGGTGTTCTTCAGTTCGAAGTGCTGGAATATAGGTTAAAAAATGAATATGGCGTTGATTTAAAATTAACTAATCTGAATCACCGTCATGCTCGCTGGATAACCGATATAAATGGTAATCCCGATGACTTAAACATAACATCTACAACTCTGATAGTTAAAGACAATCGCGACAGCTTTGTTTTATTATTTGAAAATGATTGGTCTATTCAATGGGCCTTGGATAGAAATAAAGGGCTGTCACTACGGAATATTTCATAAACAATAGATTAAGAAACGGGTTAATAGCCCGTTTTTTTTAACAAATATTTTGATATAATTACTTTTTTTAACGGTTAAAATTCTTATTATGTTGGTAATAAAACTAATAGGTTAAATGGATTATCATAGTATTAATCACAGATGGAAGGGGAAAGTTGACTTAACGTACCAGCTTTAGCCAACTTGATTTATAAAAATGCGAAAGATTCCAATTGAATATGTAATACCCGGTCAGATATTACATAAACCGGTATTCGATTATTCTGGAAATACCGTAATGGAAAAAAAAACGGTATTAGATGAGAATAGTATTATTAAATTAAAAAAACTGGGTATCGGTACTGTTCATATTTTAGACAAGTTTTCTAATCAGGAATTAGAGGACATTATCAAGCCAAAGCTGGTAAAAAGATTTAAAGACATCGATTCAAAAATTATTAATATATCCTCTAACAAGGAAATAGTAACAGATAAAACAGGATATCGAAAGTCAATCCATCAATGTATAGAAAACTATGAATCTTTTATAGACGAAATAATTGAAGATACAATTCATAATAGTGATATTATCAATAATCTAATGAGTGTTTCAACCTATGATGACAGTACATTTATTCACAGTATTAATGTTATGCTTTTATCTCTGGTTCTGGCAAATAAGCTTAATTTAGGTAAAGCCGAAGTAAAAAAGGTTGCATTAGGCTGTTTGTTACATGATATCGGAAAAGTATATATACCCTTAAGTATAATAAATAAAACCGATACGCTAGAGGTTGAAGAGTTTAACATTATTAAGAATCATCCCCTTAAGGGCTATGAATTCTTAAGAGATTGCACTAACTTGGACCCCACAGAGAGAATTGCATGCTTAACCCACCATGAAAAATGGGATGGTACGGGCTATCCTTTTGGTAAAAGCGAAGAACAAATACCTTTGTACGGGCGTATATGCTGTCTGTGCGATGTTTTTGACGCATTGACTTCTGATAAGGCTTATAGAAGAGGAGTTAAGCCTAATGAAGCTATGGAATACATCATGGGCAACGGCGGTATGCTTTTTGATTATGAATTGGTAAAGATATTTACTGAAGCTGTGAATATATACCCGATAGGAACAATGGTCCTTTTATCCAATGGATTTGAAGGAATAGTCGAAGGAATCGGTGAATACAATATGCGGCCTGCTATCACTATTTACTATGAAGACAATAAAAAAGTAAATCCATATACTCTGGATCTTCACGATTCATTAAATATCGTAATAAAAGATATAATATATAAGTTTTCCGCAGAAGATGAAAGTTAAAACGGCTATGATCTTACTTCATAGCCGTCTGTCATTATTATATATGGTATATTTCGTCTGCAGGCATCGTCTCTATTCCATTGCTGTTTAATAAGTCTATAGCGTTTTTTGTATCCTCAACTCTGATAATAATAATAGCTTTACCATCCCCTGTATTACCTAAATAAGAATACATATATTCGATACCGACATTATTTTCTTCCAGTAAATTCAACGCAACCGAAAGTCCTCCGGGTTTATTGTCGACACAAAATGCTATAACCTCCGTGATACCTACCGTAAAATTGTTTGCTTTTAATGCTTCCACTGCAGCATCCGGATTGTTAACAATAAGCCTTAATATACCAAACTCGGTTGTGTCTGCTATAGACAAGGCATTGATATCAATGTCTCTGCTACCTAAAACTCGCGTTACTTCGGCTAATCTTCCGGATTTATTTTCTAAAAAAACCGATACCTGTTTCACCTGCATAACCTCACCTCATTAATTTTATAATATAATTTTACCACAGACATCGCTATAAAAACATATGGAGGTAATTAAATATATAATTTATCAACCTGAAAATGACATAATTACGGAAGCATAAGCGTCTGACCCGCATAAATAACATCTGAGTCAAGCCTGTTTATTTCCTTAATATCATAAATATATTCTCTGATATCCTTGTCACAGGTGTTGGCAGAAGCTATTTCCCAAAGGGAATCACCACTTTTTACTTTTACTATATCGTATTCCTGCTTAACCCGTGAGGTTGCACCCGCATTAACAATCATTCCGGTAAAAACACTTATCATAACAAAAAGTACGATAAATGTGGCAAAGCGCCGTTTATTCTTTAATCTATATCTTCTTTTTTTCATATTATCATCCTCCAGAACACCTGTTCTTTTAAAACTATTATACCGAACAGATGTTCCCTTGTCAAGTTATATCGAACATTTGTTTGACAAATAAATTGCATAAAGATATAATTGTTACAGGAAGTAGTTTTTGCCTTAATTTTGCAATTAAGATGAAAAATAATCTTACGGAGGATGTTGATATGAGACATCGTGATTCTGACAAACAAAAGAAAATATTGGATTTTGTTAATCGTTACCTGATAGAGAAAGGCTTTCCCCCATCAGTCAGAGAAATCTGCCAGGCAGTTGGATTCAAATCTACCTCAACTGTACATGCTTACCTTAAAAAACTCGAAGAAGAAGGTTCAATAACAAAAGATGCTACAAAGCCCAGGGCACTAAAGATCTTGGACGAATCTTCAAAAAATCTTGAAGGATATGTAGCAAATCAAGAAATAGATAATATACCCGTCCTGGGTAAAATAACCGCAGGAGCTCCTATTCTCGCTGTTGAAAATATAGAAGATACCTTTCCTATACCGGTACAATATTTAGAAAACTCAACTACCTTTATGCTGAGAGTAAAAGGCGAAAGTATGATAAACGCCGGTATTCTGGATGGCGATTACATTCTTGTTAAGCAGCAGAATAACGCAAATAACGGTGATATGGTCGTAGCCTTAATTGAGGATGAAGCGACAGTGAAAACCTTCTACAAGGAAAAAGATCATTACCGTCTTCAACCCGAAAACCCTGACTATGAACCCATAATAGTTAAGGAGCTTAGTATTCTGGGCAAGGTTATAGGACTATTCAGAAAGTATTGATATAAGGTTTTAATTAATTATCTTTTAGTTCATATTATAAACTATTACGGTCAATTTATATGAAAACACGCAAAAAATACGCTTGTCCGTGCTTGTGTTTTATATAAAATTGATTTATAATAATCTTTGTTCGTCGGGGTGTAGCGCAGTTTGGTAGCGCGCTTGGTTCGGGACCAAGAGGCCGGAAGTTCAAGTCTTCTCACTCCGACCAAGGGTTTCAAGTTATATTGAGACCCTTTTTTTATGCCATTTACACCTTATTTACACCTTATGCATGAAATTATAAAAAAAAAAGCCGCTGTCGGCTCAAATCTTTGTTTCTTTGCCTATACTGATTGCTGACCTTAGTAACTCACTTCGTTTGTCCGAAGCAGCACGTTTCATAGTTTCATTTACATGGCCATATCTATCCAGGGTTGTCTCGATGCTTTCATGACCCATATCTGATTGGAGAGTTTTTATAATCGTGGAATCGAATTGGATCTATACCTGATGATTTTAAAGTACCTTTGAAATTTCTTACAAAGTTTTTGGTTTGTAATATTTTACCCAGTTCATTCGAGAAGGGAAGGCCGTCTGAGAGTTCCTTTTTTATTGTGATACCATCATAGCCTAACTCCTTATACTAATCCTTCTTAATTACCCTATGTCCTTTCAACGCCACTACCAGGCGGATTCGGGACTTGCACCGTTGAAACGTGCGCCCGTCGGGCGCACAATCAAGCATAGTTGTTGTCTCAGTTGAAAAAAAAATTATATTTGCTATAATTTATTTTATTCTATTAAAGTATAACACCTTAAAATCTTATACATTTAGAAGGAAGTAAAGATGATGAAAATTCTGGTAATTAACCCCGGCTCCACCTCCACAAAACTCAGTCTATTTGAAGATGATACTTCACTTTTTGAGGAAAGTGAGTTTCATGATGCCCCTGTCCTGCTGCAGTACCCTTCAGTGAATGACCAGGTTCCCTTCCGTAAACAGGTGGTTTTAAACATACTGGGACGGAATGGTTATGCTCCTGAGGATGTAGATATATTTGTGGGTCGCGGCGGAAGCGCCTACCCTCAGCATGCAGGTGTAATGCCAATTGATGACCGGCTCTACCGTGATACATTGAATGCAGTGGGCGGCAGCGAGCACGCAGCAAAGCTGGGTGTGCTGTTGGCCTATGAGCTATGCACGGAGTACGGTGGGAAAATGTTCACTCTCAACCCCACCAATATTGACGAACTTTGCGACTATGCCCGCATGACCGGCATCGCCGGATTGTACCGGAATGCCCAGACACATGCCTTAAATCAAAAGGCAGTGGCCTATTACCATGCAAAATCCATGGGTAGGCGATATGAGGACTGCCGCTTTGTGGTTGCCCATATCGACGGCGGTGTGACGATAAATGCCCATGACTGCGGAAAAATGGTAGACGGAAACGTAGGCTCCGGTGGAGACGGTCCCTACACCCCCACCCGTATCGGCAGTGTACCGGTACTCTGCCTGCTTGACTATATTGAGCAGCATTCCCTTGAGGAGGTACGGCTCATGTGTTCCCGTGCCGGGGGCTTTGTCAGCCATTTTGGCACCAGCGATGCGGATAAGGTTCACCACATGGTGAAAGCTGGAGACCGGAAAGCGGTTTTGGTGTGGAACTCAATGATTTATCAGATCTGCAAAGAAATCGGTGCAATGAGCACTGTACTCTGCGGCAAAGTGGACGGCATAGTATTAACCGGCGGGCTTGTCCGTTTTGAGAGCATTGTGGAGGGCATCCGCAGCCGCTGTGGCTGGATTGCCCCAATCACGGTCTACCCCGGAGAAATGGAACAGGAGGAACTGGCAGGAAGCGTGCTGCGAGTTCTGCGTGGAGAGGAGGATGTGCACCCATATACCGGTGAACCTGTATGGAAAGGCTTTGATTTCTAGGACAACACTGCACAGAACAGTATAACTTGTTTTATCCTGCTAATCATCAATTAAACCCAAGTACGAATAAAATGCGCTGTTAATTTTTATAAAAACTACTTTACAGGCAAGATTTTATTTGATAATAAACTCCGGATGTTGTTTTGCTGGATTTATCTCGATAGTATATTTAAAAATAAACATGCATATTCGCATAATATATAATTCTGATTGTTGGTATTAATGATATAATGTTTTTATTATTCAAAAACAATCATGTTGAGGAGGTACGTTATGGACATATTAAAATTGATTAATGAGCAGATCAATAACCAGGCCACATTAAA
>CAYWXN010000020.1:0-16022 GCA_964462075.1 uncultured Ruminiclostridium sp.
ATACATCCTTGAAATCCAATGAAACAGTTCTGGAAAGACTCTTAACCGGAAAATTTATTAAGATGTATGAGGAAGATGCCGATCTTCTTGATGATACAATAATAGAGAACAAACAGGCCATTGAGATGGCCACTATATACAGCTCAATTTTGAGTGGCACAATGGATGCCTTTGCCTCAATAATTTCAAATAACCAAAATGAGGTCATGAAATTCTTGGCGGCCGTGACCATTGTAATGGCTATACCGACTATGATTTACAGCTTTTTTGGACAAAATTTTGACCTTCCGCTGCAGGGAAATCCGTTTATGTGGATATATGTACTGGCAGGCTCAGCGGTACTATCATTGATAATAGCTTTTATACTTTGGAAACGGGATATGTTTTAGGATAACTCCTGAACGCAGTGAAGGATCTTTAAATTAACATAAAAGACTCTTCATTCTGCTTAGCTTCATTAGAATTGCGCTTCCTAGAAAATCTAACTATTGATTTTTCCTGATGTTTGTATTATTATATTAAATGCGTCTTTTGTGCATTAAAGCATTTAAACGCAATATATGCGCCCATAGCTCAATTGGATAGAGCGTCTGGCTACGGACCAGAAGGTTGTGGATTCGATCTCTGCTGGGCGCGCCATACATGAATGAGACCCCATAAGCATTTTAGACTTATGGGGTCTCATTTTTTATTTGCTAACATAAAAATAAGACAGGGGATAAGACAGGGGACGGTTCTGTGTCTCATATGTTATGTTAAGATTTAATGATGATAACGAGACACAGAACCGTCCCTTGCCTTATATACTTATCCTTGACATCCGGCAGCTTGCCTGCTAGCATTATATATAAGTGAAGGTATTATTTTAGATATCAGATTGCAGAGAGGATAGACATAAATCAGCTGGCTATAAAGCAGGATTATTTTCCGCAGGAAATATTTTCTATAGTATATTAAGTGAAAACCATGATACGAAAGGGAATGAAAAGCAAAGCTTTTCGCAGATATCGATATGGATAAGAGCGTTGTTAAAAGACTTGTAAGCGATGCATATATACCGCGTATGGTACCGGTAAAACAGAATTTTCCGAGGCCTCGGGTGAGTGATGTGCCTGCCCGTGTGCGTGAGCTGATAGAATGTGAAAAAATAAAGGGCACCATAAAACCGGGTATGGAGATTGCAATAACATGCGGAAGCAGGGGAATTGCGAATATTAAGTTTATAATTCGTGAGATTTGTGCATTCGTCAGGGGAAGAGGAGCAAGACCTTTCATCGTACCGGCTATGGGCAGCCACGGCGGTGCAACGGCAGAAGGTCAGAGAGAAATAATAGAAAGTTACGGCGTGACAGAAGAATTCTGTGGAGCGCCCATACGCTCATGCATGGATGTCAAGAGAATCGGCAGCACCGAGGATGGGCGGGATGTATTTATAGATAAAAATGCGGCTGAAGCCGATGGAATAATAGTTGTAGGACGAATAAAGCCGCACACCGATTTTCGCGGGCCCTATGAGAGCGGAATGATGAAGATGATGGTCATCGGGCTGGGAAAGCAACGCGGTGCAGAAACCTTCCATGCGGAGGGGCCGGAACACATGGCTAAGAATATTCAATTATTTGGAAAAGCAATATTAAAAAATGCACCGATTTTGTTTGGTTTAGCCATACTTGAAAATGCTTACGATGAGACAGCAAAAATTGAGATTATGCTGGCTGACGAATTTGTTGATAAGGAGCCTGGGCTTCTTTTGGAGGCGCGAGAGCTCATGGCAAAAAGTTATATACAGGATGTTGATTTGCTCATTGTTGATCAAATAGGCAAGGATATATCGGGAGACGGCATGGATCCTAATATTACCGGTAGATTTTGTAATCCATATGTTACCGGTGGAATGAATGCTAAGAAGATTGCTATTCTTGATCTAACCGATGAGACGCATGGACAGATGGTCGGACTGGGATACGGAGATGTTACCACGCGGCGTTGCCTTAATAGATGTGATTTTGATGCATCATATCCCAATGCGCTTACAACGACAACTTTCATACCATTCCGGGTACCCATGGTGCTGGAATCAGACAGAGATGCAATCGGTGCATGCCTTAAATATTGCGGTAATAATGATAAACAAAACCCCCGCGTTATGAGGATACGAGACACGTTGCATATGGGGTATATATGGGTTTCTGAAGCTCTTCTTGATGAGGTTA
This sequence comes from uncultured Ruminiclostridium sp., assembly GCA_964462075.1. GTDB lineage: Bacteria > Bacillota > Clostridia > DSM-8532 > DSM-8532 > DTU059. Next base: position 2,214 of record CAYWXN010000020.1, read on the forward strand.
AGTCAAATCCGAATATGGAGATAATAGGACAACCGAAATCGTTGCCGTTTAATGAAGACGGGAACCTTTGGTGATGAATCTTTCATTTTATGATTAAATAAAAGGGACATATCTTTTTTGCACACTCTTTAATAGGGTGTGCATTTTAGTATCAATTTAGATTAAAACGTAGGGAATATTAATGTTAACATATAATCTGAAATATTAGATTGATAAAATAATAACATTCCCTCAACTCTTAGCGCACACTAGGAATATAGCTGCTTATACGATAAATATACATATAAAATTTAATATAATAAATATATATTTATACATATTGCACAATAATCAATTGACATAGAACGTGGTATGTGATATTTTAGATATAAGATTACAGCGTAAGTAATCATAAAATTTGATAGGGGGATAATAATGAAAAGTGTACTAAAAAAAGCAACAGCTCTATTACTCGTTTTACTTATGGTTATAGGTATGACTGCATGTGGAGGTTCTGTAAATCCCAATAACAATTCGCCCTCCGCAACTAATCCACAGACATCTAACGGGAATACACCAAGTAAAGAAGAAACATTTAGGATAGGACTTTCCAGCAGCTACACCGGTGGTACTGCACAGGAAGGTATTGAAGCTAAAAATGCAGTTGAAATGGCACTAAAGAAAATCAACGCAGAGGGTGGATTTAATGGAGCTACCGGCGTTCTCGTTTCGACCTATGATAATAAAGGGTCACCGGAAGAAGCTGTAAAAGCCAGCCAGAGACTCATCCAGAACGAGGATGTTGATGCTGTTATCGCATCTAACAGCTCTGCCGAGGTTCTTGCAACAGGTCAATATTTTAATGAAGCTAAAATCTTCACTATAGGAATGGGCACAAGTGCTACATGGATGAAACAAGGTTGGAAATATGTTATTCGTTGTAGCGTAAACTACGACTTTGTAGCTTCTGAGTTGGCCAAAATGGTAAAGGATATGAACTTTACTGAAATTGCTATAATGAAGGACCAACAAGAGGCAGCTCTCTCATTCGCAAAATCATTTGAAGATCTTGCAGCTGAACAAGGGATTAAAATCACTGCAAGTGAGTCTTGTGAGGTTGATGACACAGACCTTTCTTCCCAGTGCGCACGTCTTATAGCCGCTAAACCCCAAGCTATTCTAATGTCCATGACCAGTAATGACTGCGGTTATTTTGTAAAACAGATCAGACAATATGGTTATACAGGCCTCTTATTAGATAAAGAGTCTTTCTATGCAGATCTTATTGATATTGCCGGACCTGAAAATGCAAATTACATCTTATTTGCAAATCCTTATGTAACCTACAATGATCTGTCTGAATGTGATATTGAGATTATGTATGATTTCCTTAAACTATATCATGATACCTATGGTGAAATGCCGAAAACAGAAATCGGATATCGTGCATGGGACGCTGTAATGGCAATTTGGGAAGCTACTAAGCTGGCAAAATCTAATGACACAGAAAAAATGCTCGAGGTTGTTCCTCAGATTAAGATTGACGGACTGGGCGGAACCATGAATTATAGTAACGGCGACGGCGAACCATACCACAATGTTAGCAGATTCTTACTGCTCAACAATGTCAATATTTCATGGGAAAAATGGTTCAAAGAAGGCGGTTACGACGAGTATAAAGCCAAGACAGGTAATGCCTATTAATGTTGACACTTTAAACAAATAATACAATAACAAAATCGGGAAACCTCTCATCCTACATCTATCGCAAGCAGCTGATGTTTGACGTATCTTTGCACAACAGGGGATCATTTATAAGGTTGACAACATATGTTTCCGCTTTAGCAATATTATCCTAGTAGTTTTATGTAAGTATCCAAATGAGAGGTTTCCCGTTATAAATGAAATCATTTATGTAAATAATTCTCTTTTACTGTATCGGATTTTCGGAATGCCAAACCTAATATGGTTGTAGACACCGAAGATCGAAAAATCCGGTTTTACAGAAAGGAATGCTAGTATATGTTTATAAACTTACTAATGTCTGCTCTTCTTTTAGGCAGTATCTATGGATTGATTGCCCTTGGATACAGCCTTATTTATAGAGCTTCAGGAATTATGAATCTTGCACAGGGGGACCTCATGTGCGTTGGTGGATTCTTGGGTTATACCTTTTATTCAATATATAAATTACCCATAATTCTTTCAATTGCATTAACAATAGCGTGTACTTTTGTCATAGGATGTGTAATAGAAAAATTCGTTATCAGACCCATTTTTCAGAAAAGCACTACAACCTCTGTAATAATTCTGGCAACTGTCGCGGTATCATACATATTACAGAGCTTGGAAATAATTATATGGGGTGCGGCACCACTTGCGGTACCTTCATTTTTAAAGACGACCACAGTTAAAATTTTTGGTGTTATTTATCAAACCGAATCCTTACTAACTATTGCAGTGGCTCTTGCCTGTATGTTTGGGATACACATCTTTATGAAAGTCAGCAGCACGGGGAAGGCAATGCGTGCTGCTGCTATGGATCCTATTGCAGCAAGAAGCTGCGGAATAAATGTAGATAAAACAACCAGAATCACATGGGCTATTTCAACAACTGTTGCCGGTCTTGCAGGAATAATGGTGGGACCAATTTACGGGGTAACAACTACTCTCGGAACCGCAATGTCTGCAAAAGGCTTTGCAAGCGCAGTTGTAGGCGGCTATGGAGATATGTACGGGGCTATATTAGGGGGATTCGTCCTTTCTTCGCTCGAGTCATTCTCTGCAGGCTATGTCTCCTCTGCTTTAAAGCAGCTAATTGCTTACGCAACGGTTCTATTTATACTTTTTGTGAAGCCAAGAGGTTTGTTGAATGCAGAATCGGTTAAGGATTGATTAAAACAAAATGGGGTGAATTATATTGAGAGACATCTCTACGGTTAGAGTACGCAACAAGAAATATTTAAAATATCTTCCGCTTCTTATAATACCTTTCCTTCCCCTATTAATGGCTAATTATAGCTACGGTATTATGCTTCTTTGCTTCGTAGAAATATATATTATAGCTACGACGGGGCTAGATGTACTTTACGGTTATAGCGGGCAGATAACATTTGCGACTGCAGGATTTTTCGGAATCGGTGCATATGGTACTGTCCTGATTCATAAATACACAGGAATTCCTGTAATACTTACGATTTTTATTGCGGCAATCGTAAGCTGTATGATTGCTATTATTTTTGCCTATCCGGTTTCAAAACTGAGATTTGCGTTTTTATCCCTATCAACGATATCATTTAATTATGTTGTTTATCAGCTTATAACACGGTCACCAGGCGGAATTACAGGTAATTTTAACGGTATTTTCACAGATAGGATCACTTTATTCGGCATAAGCTTAAAGTCGTTTAATGCCTTCTTTTACTTTGGTTTAATCTGTGCGGTTATACTCGTGGTATTGAAAATCTTTCTTATCCGTTCCAGAGTCGGACGCGCATTTCTTGCAATAAAGCAAAATCAGCATGCAGCTGAAGGCATGGGAATTGACTACCGCAAGTATAAGATTTATGCATTTGGAGTATATGGTTTCTATGTAGGTTTTGCGGGAGCCCTGTATGCTCATCTGGTAGGTTTCATAAGCCCGGAGACCTTTGCGGAAACCCAATCAGTTCTATTTCTTATTATGGCTATGTTCGGCGGACTTGGATCCAACTGGGGTCCTGTTATCGGAAGCGCAATTGTACTGTTGCTCAACGATGCGCTGGGATATTTCCAGCAGTTCCAGCTTCTCGTTTATGGCATTCTGCTTATATTATTCATCGTATTCTTCCCAGGAGGTATAATCGGTGAAGGGAGAAAGCTTATTGCAAAAATAAAACATAAGAAGGAAGTGGATGCGAATGTTAAAAGTTGACCATATGACTATCCGCTTTGGAAATCTGATTGCTGTTAATGACGTTAGCCTAGAGGTACGTGAAAATAATATTACTGCACTGATTGGACCCAACGGAGCGGGAAAAACAACACTTTTTAATGGCATAAGTGGTGTGTATAACCCAAACGAAGGCGATATAGTTTTTTGTGGAGAAAGCATAAAAGGAAAGCGGCCTAGCCATATCCACAATGTTGGCATATCTAGGACCTATCAAATAATAAACCTTTTTACCGATATGCCTGTTATTGATAATGTAATAGTCGGAATGCACGGAGACTTAAAATCTAATTTTTTTGATTCTATGTTTCACACAAAAAGACACATAGCAGAGGAAAAGGAGTGTTATGAGAAAGCACATGAGCTCCTAAAATTTGTAGGTCTTGAAGATAGGGCATTCGAAGCAGCAGGGAGCCTTCCCTACGGTGCCCAGCGACGGCTTGAAATAGTTCGTGCTTTGGCAAGCAATCCAAAGCTGCTTTTGCTGGATGAACCGGCAGCAGGCATGAACAGTAAAGAAAAAGAAGAGCTTGACACCATACTCAGAGAAATAGTCAGACGGTGGAATCTATCGATTCTTATTGTTGAACATGATATGGATTTGGTAATGGGTATCAGCGACTATATTTATGTACTTTCTTTCGGGAAAAAAATTGCGGAAGGTATTCCTGAAGAGATACAAAATGATCCTCACGTTATAGAGGCATATTTGGGGGGTGACGATTGATATGGCACCACTTCTTGAGATAAAAGATTTTCATTACTACTATGGTGGGATTCATGTCTTGAAGGGTATATCCATGTATATCAATGAGGGTGAGACAGTTGCGCTTATTGGTTCAAATGGAGCAGGCAAAACGACTACGTTATGTTCTATAAGCGGACTTATCCCGGCTAAGGGAATGAAAGCAGGAGAAATTCTATTCCAGGGTAAACCGATAAAAGGCATGCCGGGGGATAAAGTCGCTGCACTCGGTATTAGCTATGTTTTTGAGGGCCGGCATATATTCAATAAGCTTAGTGTATTGGAAAACCTTAATGTCGGAGCCTACCTCCGTAAAGATAAGAAAAATATTCCAGATGACATAAAGAAGATATATAAACGTTTTCCTCGGCTTGAAGAGCGTAAAGAACAGCTTGGAGGAACTCTGTCCGGCGGGGAGCAGCAGATGCTTGCCATAGCACGAGCACTTATCGCACGGCCTAAGATTATTCTTTTCGATGAGCCGTCTCTCGGCCTTGCTCCCATACTGGTAAAAGAGGTATTTGCTGCTATACGTGAGATACGCGATGAGGGAACGACAATACTTCTGGTAGAGCAAAACTCAAAACTCGGCTTGAATACGGCTGATCGAGGTTATGTATTGAAAAACGGAGAGATTGTTATGTCTGATACCAGTGAGAATCTTCTTAATAATGAAGATGTCAAGAAGGCTTACCTTGGCGCGAAGTAATATCATCACTGGAGGTTATCTTACTGATAATAATAATTATTATATAGAGTATATTAGGGAGGTTTAACTATGTCTAAGAAATTTACGCTTGAGCCACAACAGGTACCAACAGTGGAAACAAAAAATCGTGTGATTAAAACACAGATTCCTGTCCCCGAAGCGGTTGAAATAATTAATGAAATGAGAAAATACGAACCTATATCGATGAGCGGACAACCGCCCGTAATCTGGGACAAAGCAATAGGCTATAATGTTTATGATAAGTGGGGCAATAAATGGCTCGACTTTTCTTCCGGGGTCGTGGTTGCTAATGCAGGACATTGCAACCCGGATGTTCAAAAGGCTACCACAGATATAATAAATCATGGCTTAATGCATACATATTGTTTTCCCAGTGAGGTAAGAGGAAAACTTGAAAAACGTATTTCAGAGCTTGTGCCAATACCCGATAATAGAGTGTTTCTGCTTACCACGGGAGCTGAAAGTACCGAGTGTGCCATCAAGCTTGCGAGAACATACGGTAAAACAAAGAACGGGAATAAAAAAATTAAGCTGATTACCTTTGATGACAGCTTTCATGGAAGAACCATGGGGTCTCAAATGGCCGGAGGTTCTGCAGAAGGAAAGAGCTGGATAGTCAATCTGGATAAGGATATACAGCAAATTCCGTTCCCCAATGCATTTAAGTATGAGTGGGCAGATGAGAATCATCCTGATTATACTGATGAAAAATGCTTTGAGAAGTTTTTAGAAAGCCTTTCTAATATCGGAGCAGAGCCGGACGAAATTGCAGGTATAATGACTGAAACTTTCCAGGGTGGCTGGGTACAGCTAATGCCGAAAGGATTTGTTAAACTTCTGCGTAAATTCTGTGATAAACATGATATACTGCTAATATTTGATGAGGTACAGGCCGGATTTGGGCGTACAGGAAAAATGTTTGGGTTCATGTACTATGATATCACACCTGATATAATATGCTGTGGTAAAGGTGTCAGCAGCGGCATGCCCCTTTCATGCGTAGTTGGAAGGGCAGACATCATGAACCTATACGGACCAAACAAGATGACAAGTACACACTCAGGAAATCCGGTTACTTCTTCTGCGGCACTTGCCAGCATGAACTACATAGTAAAAAATGATCTGGTGAATAATGCATACCGGCTCGGAGAGATTTGCAATAAAAAACTTAATGAGCTAAAAAGCAAATATTCAGATAACATTGGTTTTGTAAGCGGATGTGGGCTTGTTTGGTCTGTTATATTTACAAAACCGGGAACAAAGGAAATAGATTCGAGCCTTGCACTTGATGTTGTAGAAATTTCGATGAGAAAGGGCTTGCTATTTTTTGCACCGGTAGGATCAGGCGCTACCATTAAGGTTTGCCCTCCGTTGATGATTAATGAGGAAGCTTTACTCGAAGGTTTAGAAGTTCTCGATGAAGCTATCGGTGAAGCTATAAAAAAATAACTAAATTAGGTTGTCCCCCGCCTCTATAGGTGGTGGGGGACATTTTAATGTTTTTAAGAAAAAAACTTGCAAATATAAAAATATAATATAAAATTAGACAAGATAATATTTTAATTTTACATACTGATAGAAAAATAGGTTTTTGGAGAGTTTAAATGTTAATTGCCGATACTGTAAATCAACAAATATATGAAATTATTAAGGCTATGATTCTGGACAGAAAAATAAAGCCGGGAGAAAAAATAGATCCCAAAATTATCGCTTCTGAGCACGGGATTAGTTTGATGCCTGTTAGAAATGCCCTGCAGCAGCTTACAACACAAGGATTAGTTGTCACAAAACAGCGTGTGGGCTTTTTTGTGCGTAAGTTTTCTAATCAAGACCTTGACCAAATAAATGATACTCGTAAGATGTTTGAACTCTACTGCCTGGAACACTATTTTGATAATATCAACAAATCAGAAGCAAAACAGATAATGGATCGGCTGGAAAAAGCGCCCCTTGATAATGATGCAGTTCAGCAAACACTTGATACCAGAATCCACCGAATGATAGTAGTCGCATCCAATAACTCTTTCATACTGAAGCATTATGAGGAGTTGAGTTGTATGTTCAGCTTGGGTATGGGGCTATTCTCAGGCGGAACCCATGATGTAGCAAAAGAAGAACACCTTGCCATACTTGATGCCATATACAAAAATGATCCTGACAGAGCATATAAGAGTATGGAAGAACACCTAGACCGTGTCGCCAGAGAGATTGTCTCTCAGAACATGGTTCTGAGCGGAGATTCATAATAAAAGAACGTGGGGCAAGACAGGGGACGGTTCTGCGTCTCGTGCTGCGTCTCGTGATCATAATAAAATCTTAACATAACATATGAGACACAGAACCGTCCCCTGTCTTATTTAAGATCTTCAATCAGATGAGTTGCCGACAAATAACTCATTTGTTCTGAGGCTCCGTTAGTGGAAGCCGAGCAATGGGAACCCATGATTAAATTCTCAAGTTTATAAATTTCAGGGTCTTCCGGTGGTTCACTATTGAATACATCCAAACCGGCACCGAGGATAGTCCCGTTTTTCAAGGCTCTGATCAGTGCAGATTCGTCAATCAGTCCGCCTCGCGCTGTATTAATAAGAATACAATTAGGTTTCATAGAAGAAAGAGCAGCATCATTTACTATGTTGCGAGTCTCTTCGGTTAAGGGCAAGTGAAGGCTTATAAAATCACAAGTTTCAAAGATTTTTTGGGTTGTAGCATATTCAATATTATTGTTTTTTGCGTACTCATTATCCCAAAAAAGATCATATGCATATACCTTCATGTCAAACCCGACTGATCTTTTAGCAACACCTTTACCTATTGCGCCCAAACCGATAACACCCAGGCTTTTTCCATAAATATCTGAGCCTATAACCTTAGTCCAATTTTTTTTATGACACATATCATTAATTAGAGTGACCTTTCTTGCAACCGCCAGCATAAGCGCAAAAGCATAATCTGCCACTGCATTAGTATTTGCGCCGGCAGTTATGGATACGGGAATTCCTTTAGATTCTGCATATTTCACATCAATATTGTCAGTCCCTACACCGTATTTGGCAATAGCCTTAAGGTTTGGTGCGGCATCTATGACATCCTTATCAAGAGGATCAACGCCGACAATAATACCTTCAACATTCTTAATATTTTCAACCATTTGTTCCTTGGTTAAAATCTGACCATATGGGTTAATAACAGGCTCATACCCGGCATCCTTAATTATATTAAATACAGATTTATCTGTTTTTCCGAATGATCTCGGCGTAATTAGTATCTTTTTCATCTTCTATTTCCCCCCGAAAATATTTAATTTAATTCACGATATATTAATAATATTATTCTCTGCTATTTTGCTTTTTCATACCAATAATTATAACGATTATATTGTTCCATGTAATAGTCTTTAAACTGAGCCCGAGGGCTTACAATTGTTGATGCTCTGCACTCTTTGGGTATATCGGAAATGTCAGAGATCGCTTTAACCGCAAGAAGCGCGAGTACAATTGCCCCCATAGATGATGCATCAGGAATTTTAGAGCATAATATTTCCCGATTGAATATATCGGCTGCCATCTGTGTCCATTGTGCAGAATTCAATATTCCGCCTGAAACAAATATTTCGTCAGGAATTCCGCAATGATCAGACAGAATCTCATAGCATTGAAGAATATTAAACAGTATTCCCGCTTGAAGAGCCCTATAAAAATCACGGATATTATGTGATGAATCTATGTCTGTAAAACCGCCCAACCGATCGTCATTCCAACCGGGGCAACGCTCCCCGTATAAGAAAGGAAGAAAGGTAGGCACACTTCCGCCAACATCATCAAATGATTCAAGTTGTTCAAAATTCCACTTGTCAGATACAAATTTATGCATAAACCAGTTGATTAAATTGCATGCGCCTGATGTCGCGGCACCGGACATCCAACCCGTAGGCCCGTAATAACACCATAATTCTCCGTTTTCCGGGAAAACAGGTTTGTCGGATGGAACTCTTATAGCGGCACTGGTTCCGACAGATAGCGTCATCTTACCGATAGATCCTGCTCCACAACTGACTTGATTCAGAGCTCCATCGGGATGTGCGGGGACAACCGGTATTCCCGATGATATGCCCAGCATTGAAGCTCCAGCAGCAGTTAAAGGTGCGACATCGCCGGATCCCACAAGGGGACCTAGTTGTGATTTATTTATACCGATATAGTCGAGAATAAAGTCATCATACTTTAATTCGGTTATATTTAATAATCCTGATCCGCTTACTGTGCTGGTAGATTCAGCAAATATACCGGTCAGTTTAAAAAAGTTATATGCGCCCTGACTTATTATTATTTTTCCTTTTAAATCAAATTCATTTTCTTTAAGATAGATTAATGCGTGACGCGGATAAGTGACATGCGGCATACATCCTGTCCGCTTATAGATTGTTTCGGTAAGATTCTTATCTTGGCGAATTTTCTTGCATTGTTCATTGGTATCCATAAAGTTCCACGAAAAAGTAGGGGTAACGGGATTCATAGAACCATCGCATACGCTGATACTATGCCAAGTCCCGCATAAAGCGATTGCATCGATCTTTTTCCCTGCCGCTATTTCTTTTCCAAGGCCCATGGTTACCCTAAACACAGCATCTGTATCGGTTTTACCATCAGAGCTTATATCTGCGCCATATGCTTTATTTCTTGAATCCAGCACTCCTTGTTTTGTATCGTATAATATTGCTTTCGCAGAGCTGGTGCTGGATTCCAAAGCCAGAATTAACATTTTAACTACCCCGATTTATTTAACGTATTTTTTTAATGTCTTGCGTACTGCGCCTTTTTCCGCAATTAATTCACCAAAATACTTCTCAACAAGTGAGCCTAATCCCACTTCGTAAAGATTTACTCCAAATATTGAGCTGTTTGAAAGAATGGGACTCAGCTGTTCGGTGAAGCTGCCCGAATCACCGAGTTTAATTCCATGAAGATGTTTCTGTAAACTATCAAGCAGTGGATCGGAGCTTGGTTCAAAGGGATTTCCGTTATCATCAACAGCAAGAAGATATCGGCACCAGCCGGCGAAAACAAGAGGTATAAGCTTCAAACTGTCAACTGAAAGATCTTCCCGGTTAATATATGATTTAATGGTTTCTCCAAACCGTATGGCAAGTTTTTGAGAGGTATCTGTTGCGATCCTCTGAGGTGTGTCAGGCATAAATGGGTTAGGAAAACGAGTTTGTATGACCGTATCAATGAATTCCTTCGGATCAATTATTCCGGGATTTACTACAACGGGAAGTCCTTCAACATATCCGATAATTTCAACAAGTTTTTTAAGCTCCGGGTCCGTCATTTCCTGTGAGATTAGCTTATAATCCAACAGGCACCCATATACGGCAAGGGCGGTGTGTAAAGGGTTGAGGCAGGTGCAGACTTTCATCTTTTCAACTTTATCGACGGTCTCCCTGTCAGCAAATATAACCCCGCGTCCCTCAAGGTCCGGTCTTCCGTTCGGAAAGTTGTCCTCTATTACCAGGTACTGTGTTTCTTCAGCATTAACAAATGTCGCTACATAGGTACCCTTAGATGTAACAATAGGGTCGGCATCTTCATAACCATCGGAAATAAGTATTTCCTTAACCTTTTCGTCGGGGCGGGGAGTAATTTTATCAATCATGCTCCAAGGGAATGTAACCTTGTTGGTATCATTAATATAATCAACGAAGCCTTTTTTGACCAGACCTCGATTTTCCCATTGGACCGCGAATTCAAGAACAGCGTTATATAGACGTGTACCGTTGTGGGAACAGTTATCCATGCTTACTAAAGCGACAGGCAGTTCACCTGCAAGATAGCGATAATAGCAAAGGACTGCTAATTTTCCGATATAGCTCTCGGGATTTAAAGTGCCCTTCTCAAAATCCGACTGTACTAAAGAGAATACCTCGCCTTTTTGATTACTTAGATTATAACCCTTCTCTGTTATTGTAAAACTAACCATCTGGAGAGTAGGAGACTCAAAAATCTCTATCAGCCGTTTCCAGTCTTCACGTGAAGGATCAATTACCAAGGACTCGGTCACGCTTCCAATAATGGTTTTATCGATACTGCCGTCAGAATGAAGAGTAACAGCCAGACCTAAATTATCATGAGGTTTATATAGTTTATCAATTATCTCATAATCGTATCCCTCGGCAACGATAATACCGGTGGAAGCTTCTCCTGAGTTTAGTCTTTCCTGCTGAACTGTTGCAAGAAAAGCACGAAATATATTTCCGCCTCCGAAATGAATCCAAGTCGGAGCCTCAGTAGTATTTTTTATGATTTTCGCACGATCGAATTTCATAAGATTATAATTTTTCTTTTCCCAGAGTTCTTCCTTTGACACATCAATTAAATTAAGCTTCATACTAATCTCCTGTCCGCCGTTGTTGCTAACAGCTTAAAAATAATTAAAAATAAAAATTTACCAAAATGGCATCCATATTTTTATAAGACCTTGAAATATTAATTTTTCAAAAAAATATAGCACATATAAGGGCTATAAATTTTTAATTTAATGGAATAAAACATAATAAAGAGTAGGTTTTATAACAATTATATAGTACCATTCCTGGCTGTTATAGTCAATTAATTAATGATTTTTGACAATAAAAGACGGGGGATAAATTTAAATATATAAAAAATAGGCAGAGGTTCTGCTTATATAGGTATTATAATGATAAAAAACCCGTTATTATGTGGTATATTTAAATTGTGCCGAAACGACTATTTTCCTAAAAGGGGTGTAATGATATGTATGACAGACAAAAGGTAATGGAATGTCTCGGAGATTTCCCGGCCAGAACTGCATTAAATTCTGAGATAGCTGAACAACATGATTGCGGGACTCATTACCGGTATCTGGTGCGTTATAATGTGGAGCCGGATGAAAGAATAAGCGCATATCTGTTAGTGCCTAAAAATCTTAAGGATAAAAATCCTGCTATTATTGCATCGCATCAGCATAATGACGAGTTCCAAGCCGGGAAGTCCGAGACCGCGGGGTTGACAAAAAATTCTGCATATCATTATGGGCTGGATTTATGCCTGCGAGGATATGTAGTTTTATGTCCTGACCATCTAGGTTTCGAGGACAGGCGCCCGCCCGAGTTCAAGCGATTTGAAAACAATTACCTTGAAGGATCAAATTATGAGCGACACATTTTTTGTAATTATATACTTAAAGGCAGCTCGCTTCAGGCTAAATACCTTTCCGATCTTGTAAGAGGAGTGGATTTGCTTGAATCAATGTCTTATGTTGATAATAGCAGAATCGGCGTTATCGGTCATTCCTTAGGAGGTCAGGAGGCTCTCTGGCTTGCATGGTATGATGACAGAATCAAAGTTGCCGTATCGTCCTGTGGATTTTCACAAATCAAAAACATCATCAGGGATGGTATAAATCATAATTATGCCATGTATTCGTTCGGCTTTTTAAAGCATTGCGATATGGCTGATATAGTATGTGCTCTGGCTCCTAAGCCATTTTTAATGACCAATGGAACCGAAGACCGAATTTTTCCTCTGGACGGTGCGCATGAAATCGCAGAGGCAGCCTCAAATGCTTATGCAAAAAAGGGCTACCCGAATAATTTTAAACCCATAGTATTTGAAGGGGCCCATTCTTTCCCAAAAGAAGTTAAAGTGCAAGCTTATAATTGGCTGGATAGTTTTTTATTGAAATAATATTAATAAAAATTACCAACCAGACCTCTCGGGTTAACGGGAAGGTTTTCTGCGTAAAGATGGGAAACATCCCCAAGACCCAAGCAACGTGGAACGGCCCAGGTGGAGGATCTTTCTTCAAACAGAATTGTTGAAACCGAACTGGTAGCAGGCCAGAAACTTGACCACATAATGTTAGTGGGTATGGCCAGAAGTTGTGAAAGCCAGGCTAAACCAAATGCGGCGTGGGCAAACACAGCGATTTTTTCGCTGTTTTGTTTATCTATACGATAAAGATTGCCTTCCTTTTTGTATCCGTGTTGGGCAATGAAAAGATCGGATTTCTCATTAATATTTTTTAATATTTTTAATAGTCCCGGATCATTGTAAGGAGCCCTGAGATACCAGTTGTCATGATACTCACCTTCTTTAATGGAGCGGGCTACTTCGCCCGGGATGTGAAAAACATGTGTTTCGCCCCAGCCTTCCAATTTCAAATAATAGTATATTTCCTCTGTCCACTCCAGTTCCTCGGGTTCTATTCCTGTAAGCTCTGCGGTATAGCTCATAGTTTCGCGTGCCCTACCTAGAGGTGAATGATAGATCTTATCTATACCTTCTTTTTTGAGACGTTTTGCAAGAGCTTTCGCTTCAAGTATTCCGGCAGGGGTAAGCACATCCTTTTCATAGTCGGGGTCTCCGTGTCGAATTAAATATAATCGCATTTATAAATTCACTC
>CAYWXN010000021.1:0-15467 GCA_964462075.1 uncultured Ruminiclostridium sp.
CCGCTGTAGGCTGAGCAGAATTCAAACGCGATGCCACCAGAATTCCGCAGATTGAAGCTGAAAAGCCGCTGACACTATATGCGAAAATACGTGTGCCTATAGCATTGATACCTGAAAGCTTTGCTGCCTCAAGATTTGAACCGCAGGCGTAAATCTGACGACCAATGCGAGTTTTTGATAATACAACTGCGAGAATAATACCGTAGACAGCGGTTATAAGAACACTATACGGTATTCCGCCGGGTAAGCGTCCACCGCCGAGTATGTAAAACTGTTCCTGTATTTTAACAGAAGGTATAGTGGTGGTGTAAACCGGCATACCATTAACCAATACATTGGCAAGGCCTCTATAAACCCATTGCATACCCAAAGTTGCAATAAAGGGAACAACACCTAGGATTTCAATAGAAATACCGTTTAAAATACCTGATATCAATCCTACAAGCAAACCGATCAAAATACATACCCACAACGGAACACCCGCTACAAGCATTTTAACTACAACTATTCCGGACAGAGCCATTGACGCACCCGCGGACAAATCAGTACCGCCGCAGACTAAACAGAAGGTCAAACCATATCCTAATATGGAATATGTAACAATTTGTTGCGTGATATTAATAAGGTTCTTTTTATCCAGAAACAAACCCGGTTTAAGCGCTGCAAAAAGCAAAAACATTAAAATCAATCCGGTTCCTGAAAGTAAAGCTTTTTTCAATTCTGTGCTCATATTACTGAAGCTTTTATCCGCATCATTTTTTTTGGATTTAAAAATGTTCAATTTAGCCATGATTGGTTACCTCCATGTCAGAATGTATACTTAGTCTGGGAGCAGGTTTGCCTTCCAGTATGTTATAGCCTGCCGAAAGATAAAGAATTTCTTCCTGTGTGGTTTTCTTGGCATCGAGCTCCCCGTTTATAGATCCTTTGTGGATAACCAGAATTCGGTCACTCATACCCAAAATTTCAGGCAGCTCAGAAGAGATCATAATTATTGCCACCCCTTGATCACTCAACTTATTGAATAATTCGTAAACCTCGAACTTTGCACCAACGTCAATACCGCGGGTGGGCTCGTCTACAATTAAAACCCGTACATCATTACAAAGCCATTTGGATAATACAACCTTCTGTTGGTTTCCTCCTGACAGATTTCTAACCTTCTGTCTGATACCGGGTGTCTTAATTTTTAGCTTCTTGATGAAGTCCTCTGCATTACGAACGCCTTCTTTATCGTCAACAAATCCAAGGCGTGCTAATTCTTTCAGATGTGCCATGTTGATGTTATACTGTACATCAAGACTCAACGCCAGCCCATCGAATTTACGGTTTTCTGTTGCATAACCGATGCCATGGGCTATAGCTTGCCTGACATTTCTTATTTTGATGGGCTTACCGTCCATGAAAATCTCCATGCTTTCGGCTTTATCGGCTCCAAAGATGCATCTCATAATCTCGGTACGTCCTGCACCAACAAGTCCGGATATCCCAAGAATCTCGCCCTTACGTACGAAAAGCCTGTCTACATTAACTCTGTTCTTTCTTTTAATATTACAGGCTTCCAGCACAGTTTCTCCTATGGTCCGTTCGTGCTTTGGATACTTGTCCTCTAAAGATCGCCCTACAATCATATTTACAAGCTTATCCAGGGTAATATCCTTCATGTAAACGGTCCCTATATACTGGCCGTCGCGTAGGACGCTGGCCCGTTCACAGATGCGGTTTAACTCTTCCATGCGGTGAGATATATATACCATTCCGATGCCATCAGCTTGAAGATTTCGAATTATATTGAATAACTGATCAATCTCACGCTGCGTAAGTGTAGCGGTAGGCTCATCCAGCACCAATATCCTGCAGTCTCTGGATATAGCTTTCGCTATTTCTACCATTTGTTGCTGTGCCACACTTAAAGTTCGTACAATAGCATGCGAATTAATGGCGATGCCAAGCTTATCCAGTATGGCCTGAGCCTCTTTAAACATCTTCTTGTCATCAATAAGTCCGTTTTTGATAATCGGACGGCCAATAAAAATATTATCTGCCACAGACATATGCGGGGTTAGATTCAGTTCCTGAAAGATTATGCTTATGCCCAGTTCCTGTGCTTTTGACACAGAATCTATGCGTACTTCCTGATTTTCAATGAAAATCTTCCCTTCGTCACAACTGTATACACCCGACATGATTTTCATCAGCGTTGATTTGCCGGCGCCGTTTTCACCTACCAAACCGTGGACTTCTCCCTTGTTCACCGAAAATGACACATTGTCCAATGCTTTAACGCCGGGAAAGCTCTTTGAGATACCTTCCATTCGGAATAATTCTTCAGCCAAGCCACTGCCCCCTTTAATTATGTTTATTACTTCAATCCTGCGGACGGCAAAATGAGCGCAGGAAATATAAGCAGAGTAAAATCTTTTACTTTCTCTGTTGCTTAAAACCTGTCAGACGTATACTATACAGTCTGTCATTGTGTTAAATTGTAATAATTGAAATAATCAAATTCCGGAATATGAATATCTGCTTCATCAATTGAGCCATCCGAAAGAGCATTATTCAGCGCCTTGTTATATCTGTCGGTTAAACTGGCTAAACCTTCATTCATTGGAGTTTCACCGGCAAAAATAGACTCATATACTATTTCTACCGAATCCCCTTCCAGATTGTTTAAAAAATTATGCACCTGTAATGGAAATGCTATTGAATTCTCGATGTCTGTAAAGTTTTTTATTCCCATATAGTTTTGTGGTATATTTCCCTTGTCATTTGCCTGTATGGTAGTTCTGAGCGGTTCACCGCTCTTAACAAACTCACTTTGATGCATAAATAAATATCTTATAAAATTCCATGCCTCCTTTGGATATTTGGATTCTTTCGCAATTACCTTACCCATATCAAAGGACATATAGCTTTTTCCTCTTTTGTCTCCCTCAAAAATCGGGATGGGAGCAGAATCCCAATTAACATCACATTTAATCTCATTATTGCCAAATTGCGCAACCTGCCAATTTCCGTCTATCATCATGGCATATTTACCTTGACCAAACTGAGCTCTTGTTACTTCAATATCAAGAAGCATGGAATCGGGAGGCATAATTCCTTCTCTATCTAAGCTAATCAAATATTCAAGTGCTTTTTTCTGTTTAAAGAAATCGAACTCTCCAGTTTCCCAGTCAAAACCGCTTTCGCCCAGTTGTCCGGATGTTGTACAAATATTATCGGTAAAACGCAACCAACTTGATGCGGTTTTTAGTGCTGCTACAAAACCGTAATATTTACCTTCACCCATTTCGGTTATCTTTTGTGCATATTCCTTCATTTGCTCCAAAGTTTCGGGAGGCCCGCTCAAACCCGCTTCTGCAAATAAATCTTTATTGTATATAAGCCTATAAAAGGATACTCTTTCCGGAATAGTATAAAGTTTTCCTTCATGATAAAATTGCTTTTGAGTAAAAACCTCGGGATAAAAACAATTTTTAAATTCTTCTGTGACATAATAATCAATAGGAAGTATGCTTCCCGACTGTGCCAGCTGAGTTATGGTAAGCCCTCCGTTCAATTCAAAAACGTCGGGAGGTTGCTTAGCCGCCATAGCCATTTGAATAACGTTTTTATAGTTTTCGCCGAAAACCTCAAACTCTATAATAACGTTATCACTATTCTCTTCATTGTACTTATCAACCAACCTGCCGGTAACGCTGTTTTTTGATGCCGCTCTCATCCAAAACTTCAAGGTTGTTCCCTGTAATGCATTTTTTGAATCTCCCGTGGACACCGGTCTTGTTTTATTGCCGGAAGGATTCCGATATAAAGTACACCCGACAAAAATAGCGGTTATTATGACCATACATATGAATATAACCCGTGTTCCGGAAAAACGAGCCGACATTCAATTATCCTCCTGTTTTTCACAAGTATATTCTTGAAGTCTCATTGGACACTCATAAAACAACCTGTGTTCATTATAAGGTTTAGAATTCATTTAGGACAGTAAGTAGATTTTAAAAAAAGGTATGTTTTTTTTACTTCTGATCTCTATACTCTCTCGGACTCATACCTGTGTACTTTTTAAACAGTTGGCTAAAATACTTGGGATTCCCATAGCCAATATTTTCAGAGATTTCGTAAACATGCATCTCAGTGCTTACAAGAAGTTTCATGGCTTCTTTCATTCTTTTACCGGTTAAATAGTCAATAAAATTTTCGCCCAGTTCCTGTTTAAACAGCCTGCTCATATAGCTGGAATTGACATAAAATTTTTCGGACAGCGTATTCAAGGTTATATTATCGGTATAATTCTGATCTATATATTGCTTAATCTGGTTTATTACTGATTTTATTCCCAGATTATTGGTCTTAAATATATCTCTCGCAAGCCTTTGAAAAACGTCTATAAACTGTGCTTCCAGTTCCTCAAGAGTAACTATATACATTTTTTGATCAAATTCATCAATAAAGTCTTTCAGTAAGGTATCCTCTAAACCAATTAACTCAATATTTCTTCTTATGAGCAGCAGCTCATCCCTGCATTTATCAAGAAGTTCGGTCGGATCAACCCCTTTTAACAGCTTAAGCTGGTTAAAGAGCTCTGCAACTACATCGGGTATGTTATCGAAGTCTCCTGTAATAATGCTGTTTTCTAGCTTCTTCCATACATTGACCGGAATAATGATACCTTTATTAATATCACTTGCCACATCATTATAGTTAATGACCTTTCCCCAGCCTATAAGCAGTTTGTACCTAAGTGCGCTTTTTGCTTCATTAAAAGCATTGGATGCATCTTCAATACTATTGTGTATACTGCTTACGCCTATTGTAACAAGTATATTTAAATATTTTGATATCTGGTAAATAATATCTTTCAGCAAGGTTTCCAATATATAAGGATTGTAGCCTGATACATCCACAAGCATAATTACTTGCTTTTTCAGCATATAGAACACAAGTCCGCTGGTTTTCGAACATATTAACTCATCGGCTATATTTGCCACTCCAAACCTTACTAATTCTATATCCTCTCCGGTAAATCCTCCTGGCGAATCATTAATTTCAAATTCCAGAACCGCACATACGAATTTCTGAGGGAATTTTTTTATTCCAAGACGATTGAGCTTACTAAAAGCATCACAAAGATCTGCTGCTTCACCACTTACAATATCATATAAGAGTTTATTTCTGAGGAAGGGCTCGCTTTCTATCAGCTTGCGATTAATATCCTCCAGCCGCTCTTTTTCCTGACTTGTGTTAAGCATGGATTCACTAATATCCTCAATGATTTCTATCAATTCCTCTTCTTCAACCGGTTTAACAAGGTACCTGACCGCTCCGTATTTCATGGCCTGTCTTGCATAATCGAAATCCTGATACCCGCACAAAACAATGCATTTTGTTTCAGGCAGCTCTTTTTGAACCGTACGTATTAGTTCTAAACCGTTCATGAAAGGCATTTTTATGTCGGTTATTATAATATCAGGTTTAAAACTGTTTATCACTGCCAGAGCATCTCGACCATTTGTTGCTGTTTTAATACTGCTTACACCGATTTTTTGCCAGTCTATCAATTGTTTTAAACCATCCAGAATAGGCTGTTCATCATCAACCAGTAAAAGCTTAAGCATCTAATTCACCACCTGCCGATTTTATTGTGTGAGGAATACGAATCTCTATTCTCGTGCCTTTTTGTGGGGTGCTAAAAATATCTATCCCATATGATTTTCCGAAGAAAAACATCAGCCGTTTATGAACATTGACGATACCGATTCCCACCTTATCGGAGATAGTTGCGGTACTTAATGCGTTTCTGATTTCGTTTAAGGTTTTCTCTTCCATACCTACGCCATTGTCAATAACCTCAATCAGAACATCGTTTCCGAGTTTTTTACCTCTGATTATAATAACGCAGCCTCCTTCCTTTGATTCAAACCCATGAAATATTGAGTTTTCTATCAGAGGCTGTAGTGTAAGCTTCAATACCAAAGTATGGATAATATCATCATCAAAATCAATAATTAACTCGAATCTGTTGTTATACCTCATATTCATTATATCAATATAATATCCCACATGATTAAGCTCTTCCTGAATTTCGACTATATCTTTAGCACCGATAATGTTCATTCGAAGAAACTTTGAAAATTTCTTAATCATCTCAGCCACATCGGCATCTTTATTAACAACTGCTTTCATTCTTAGAGCCTCTAAGGTATTGTATAAAAAATGGGGATTTATTTGTGCCATCAATGCCTTTAACTCCACTTCTTGCCGCTTGATTTCCTGCACATATTCCCTTTGCACAAGATCTTTTATTTTACGAGTCATCTTGTCAAAGCTCCTGCCAATATCCCCGATTTCATCTTTGTATTCAAAATCAACCTTAATATCGAAATTACCACCGGACACCATGCTCATAGATTTACTGAGCTTTTTAAGAGGTTTTGTAATACCCAAAGCTATGAAGACACAAAGAACTATAATGATTACGATTGTGACAGCTAAAATTATGAATGATAAATTACGAATTTCCCGGGTTTCCTGCAGCAGCAATTCCTCTGATATAATTCCGATTGTGCTCCATCCCGTATAATCAGAATTATCGAATACAATTGTTCTGATGCCGTCTCCTAAAGATTGTCTCAAGCTTCCGCTGTCCATGCTGAGAATCTTCTCAAATGCTTCCGCAAATCTCGGTATGCTGGCTTGGCCGATAACATTTTCCGGATCGAAGATTACGCTGTAATCCTCTGCAATAACCAATATTTCCATAGAAGCGGTCATTCCGACGCTTTCGATAATTTTTTGTACCTTGTTATATGCAACATCTATTCGGATACAACCAAGCACATCATTATTTGTATTATCTGTAATGACACGTGCTACCGAAATCGCCGGCTCATCACTTATTTGTCCTAGTGGATCCTCATTTGTGATGTTCTTAAAAATCATAGATTTCCCTTGGCTTGAGGCGGCTTCGGTATACCATTTGTACTCCCATGGATTTTGGTTGAAAAGAGAATACTTTCGTATGCCCTCTGTTATTAGCATTCCATTCTCTGAGAGCAATACGATATTAGTGATATCCGGCTTTAGCGTATATATGTTAAACATGAAATTTTCTACATAATCCGATTTGCCCTTCATCTCCATGTCGGAAGAGTTTATTAATTTTTCTCTGAGAATCTTCTGAAGATTGCTGTCAGCCTGAGCCATAAGGGTAAAACGTTCCAGATCATCAAAGTACTTGTCAATTGTTTCATTCAATTGCTTTAAGTATAGTGATGAATAATCAATTACCTCTCTTGTCAGTGTGTTACTCCAATTGACATAAAAGATATAAATAACGGCAACAATAGAAATGATGAAGACTGATGAAAATAGCAGTATCATCTTGGACTGTATCTTCAGATTCAGGAAAACCCTACTTATTCTTTTCAGCCTGACGAAAATGCCCTCACGCTTCATATTTCCCTCCGATAAAGACTGCCCTTAATGAGATAATAAACAATAACAGACCCACAAATCAAGGTTTTTTGCCATATCATTCCTTTTTAATAAAAATAAATTCTTGTAACTGTTATGGTTTTATCATTTTGATCGCATACAAAAACCGCCAAAGGAGTTTTGCCCCTGACGGTTATATGTTGTTTGAAATAAAGGTTTCAATTTTAAACAATATTTCCTGTATAGCTTATTTTTGCAATAGATGAACGGCAAATCCTCCGAATTCATCTTTTAAATAAACAACTATCATTTTATCGCCTTTATACTTGACGGTATCCATATCCATAACAAAACCGCGTTTTTCAAGCTCGTAAATAGCAGCTGATATAGAATTAGTCTTGATTGCGATATGGCCTTTTTCGCCAAGATACATTGATTTCATAACCTCAATTACATTTGAGACATAATTAGAGGATTGGCCTTCCTTAATACCAAAGCCAAAGGCACTGTCTAACTTCTCGCAAACTGCCGCAGACTCTTCTGCATCGGTACAATTGATGCCTATATGTGCTACCTCAAAGCCCAGAACGCTCTTTCTTGCTTCGGCACACAGAGCAGTTATTTTATCAAAATTTCCTCCGGAAATATCTTCCTTAGTACAAATCCAGCTACCCCCAACAGCATGAATATAAGGGGCAGATATATACTCGGAGAGATTCTGACCGTTCACCCCACCGGTAGGGATAAATTTCACATCACCGAAAGGACCCGATAAAGCTTTCATTGCTGATAAACCGCCATATACATTGGCCGGGAAAAATTTAACCACCTTTAAGTTATATTGAATTGCCATGGTTATTTCGGTTGGTGTGACGCATCCGGGGGTAATGGCGATATTGTTTTCAATACACCACTCCACTACCTGCTGGTTAAAGCCCGGAGAAACTATAAATTTCGCACCTGCGTCCACAGCAGCCTTACATTGTTCAAGTGTAATTACCGTTCCGGCACCCACCAAAACTTCAGGGCATTCTTTCGATACATTTCTTATTGAATCCAATGCGGCGCCTGTACGCATTGTGATTTCCATTACATCAATGCCCCCTGCCAGCATTGCTTTTGCAGTAGGTACTGCATTTTTTGCATCTTCTATAACAACTACAGGAACCACACCTGAGTTGCCAAGTCTTTTAAGTACGTTCATGACGAATCCTCCTCGATTATGCATTTATAAACATAGGCACTATGCCTTTCTGGATATAATTATAAACTATAATTGGTAGTATAACAAAGTATTATTGAGTTCATGTCATTTTCATAGCCATTATTCCTTATATAACTCCTCTGATGGATTTATTTACACTAAAACATCGATTCTTCTTTTCTTTTGTAAAGACATGAGTGTGCTCTTGAATACAATTTTTTTAAAGCTTATAATAAGATTGGATTCCCATAAAGAATCCTTAGACAGCAAATGGAACGAATTGATTAATTATAGTTATTTTTCTCAGAGGTTTTCATGGAAAATAATGTTAGGGTTGTTGATCGTTTATTTGATATCCTTGAGCAATTATCAGCATCAAGCTCGCCCATGTCATTATCTGATATTGTAAGGGCTACAGATATGAGTAAAAGTACTGTACACAGACTTTTGGCCACTATGTGTGCCCGGCATTATATTGAGAAAAATTCAGACAGTACATATTCTATCGGTTATAAGCTTATTGAAACAGTGAGCCTCCACATAAACAGTCTGGAGCTCATTACTGAAGCAAAGCCCATTCTCGGAGGTATTGTACGTGATCTTGGGCTTACTTCTCATCTCGGTATTCTTGACGGATGCGATGTCATTTATATTGAAAAAATGGATCAATATCCTAATACACGGCTTTACACACAAGTAGGTTTCCGTTCACCTGCATACTGTTCATCTATTGGGAAATGCCTTCTTGCGTGTCTTTCAGGTGATGAGCTTGATGAAACATTATATACTTATAAATTTACCAAATATACTCCTAACACCATTACAGACCCAAGTGAATTCAAACGTCAGCTTAAGGTTGTCCGCCATCAGGGTTGGGCAATGGACAACGAGGAATTTAAAATCGGGCATCGATGCGTCGGCGCACCGATCTTTGATTACAGAGGAGCTGCGGTAGCTGCTATCTCAGCCAGCGGTTCAACAATTCAGCTCTCCGACGATCAGCTTGAAAAAACTATTGCAGAAGTAAAAAAAGCGGCAGGAGATATCTCCCGCCGCATGGGTTATTTAGAATAATCAGATAATATTTTTAAGTACTATTGTTTTAGTCCTTGTAACCTCATCAAATGTCGACATAACACCTTCGGTACCAATTCCCGAATACTTGTATCCGCCAAAAGGCATCTCAAAGCTCCTGAAGAAGCTTGCGCCGTTTATAACTGTGCCGCCGCATTCTAAAGCATTGCACACCTTCATAGCTGTCTTCATATTCTCTGTAAATACACATCCGCATAGACCAAACTTAGAGCTGTTAGCAATTTCTATCGCCTCTTCAATAGTATCAAATGTGATAATCGGAACAACAGGTCCGAAAATTTCCATGTCAGATGCGACATCTGCCGTCTTCGGAACATCCACAATAACAGTAGGTTTAATAAATGCTCCTTCTCTTGTACCGCCTAAAACAACTCTTCCGCCCTGTTCAACGGTCAGATTAATCTGTGCTTCTACTTCAATAGCGGCCTTTTCACTAATAAGGCAGCCAATTTGTGTGCTTTCGTCAGAGGGCTGCCCCTGCTTAAGCTGGCTGATTCGTGCAATTGCTTTCTCAGTGAATTCCGCAACGCGATTTTTTTGAATAAGGAAACGCTTAGACGCACAGCATACTTGTCCGGTATTATACATACGTCCCCAGATAAGCTCTTCAACCGCCAGGTCAACATCACCGTCTTCAAGAACTATAAATGCATCATTACCTCCAAGTTCAAGGGCGATATGTGCAAGATGATCCGCCGCTGTTTTCGCTGTCTCAATACCGACTTCAGTAGAGCCTGTAAGTGTAATAGCGTGTACATCCTTATTGGCGCAAAGCCAGCTACCAACCTTTGAACCACGCCCCGTTACTACTTGTATCGCTCCCGGAGTAACTCCCGCTTCTCCGAGAAGTGCCGTGAGCTTGCACAGCGTTAACGGATTATCTGTGGAAGGTTTCACTATGGCTGCATTACCGGCTAGAAGTGCTGGAGCGACCTTCTGGTCAAACAAATCACACGGAAAATTGAAAGGAATTATACATGCCACAACACCAATTGGTTCTCTCTTTGTAATAAGAACATGCTTATCCTGTCCTGCTTCCATACCTGCAGGAATTGTCTCTCCGTAAAGATGCTTTGCTTTTTCCGAAAAAGCCTTAAACGCAATCGGAATATTTCCGATCTCTGCTCTTGCCTCAACAATAGGCTTTCCTGTTTCCTTCGAAAGGGTCTGCGCAAGATCTTCCTTATCTCTTTCAACAAGAGCTAAGAACTTATACATGATCTCAACTTTCTCGTATACGGGAATCTTTGACCAAATTTTCTGACCCTTTTTAGCTTCCGCCACTGCAATGGCCACATCTTCTTCAGTTGCAGAAGGAATAGAATCTATTACTGCGCCAGTAGCAGGATTAATAACTTCAATCACCTGATTATCGGATGCATCAACAGATTTCCCGCCAATAAACATTTTCATTGTTCATATCCTCCTTATTTCTCAAATCCCGTAAATGACAGCATCAAGCCGCCACATGTATTGAGACCGTCCTTCTCATATCCATACTCACCGAATGTGAATTCTGCAATAAACGGAACACCATTGGCTTCTTTAATCATTGCATCTGCAACTTCATTGATTCTATCACCGATACCTGCTCTTCTTCCGCCGCAGTGTACAAGGTGATATGCTCCTGCAGGCGCATCCATCTTTTCTTTAAGTTCAGCGAATGTCTTTCCGACAGAATCAATAAGCTCATCTACGCTGCCTTCCATACGGATAACAGCTGTTCCGACTGCCAACTGATTTCCTATTGCCATGGACATATCATCATTTCCGTTCATAGGATGTCTGATCGCGACTAAATCACCCAATCTGTCCTTTACACCAAGCGGTGAAGTTATAGTAGCTACCAAAAGATTTCCACCCTTAAGATCCGCTGTATTCATCTTTCTCCATGCTGCATATTTCTCAAGAGCAGGAACTCCGTCGATTTCTACTAATGTACGATTACCGTTTACCTTTGTGATAACGCCCACATCCGTTGTTTCTCGATATGCACCTGTGAATTTATTTGTAACCTTTTTGTCAGTATAGAAAAATGCTACTGCACATCCGTCTGCGAATGAACCTTTATCTGTATAGATCTTCCACTCACCTGCAATAGAATTATCTGCCGCACTTCCGCCGTAGAAAGGTACTCTTCCTATCACCTTTGTAATGCCCTTAAGATAGAATTCCTCTTCTGCGGGAGATGCCACCATATAAAAGTAATCCGGCGGTGTATTCTTCCCTGCTTTTTCCATCGCCATCTTTGCGAGCTTTTCACCGTTTGCTGTTGCACATCCATCTTTTTCGACTGCCGCGATTCCTACGGTCATATCAGGATCGGATATTGCCATCATACCTATAAATCCATCTGTTCCACTTATGTATCCTTCGGGTGTGATAACACCTGTAAATGAAGTATTCCCGATAACGGGGACTCCGGGCATTTCGTCCTGAATACCTGCCATCATTGCGTCAAGATCGTAAACACAGCTTGCATAAACATATGCCATTTTTAGTGATTCAAGACCCTTTTTTGCTTTTGCGGCTGCTTCCGCGCCGGCAATCTTCGCATTCGCATTTGTACTGGAACCAGTTTTTGCTTTAAACATTTTGCAAACTCCTCCTTACTCATAAAAATAATAAGTCTAGGTAATTTTGCACATCTTTTTACCTGATTACAATTATACTTTTATGCAAGATTACAATCAAACCACCATTTCCATTTAACGGAACTACCGTTCCGCTGTGTGGAACATGCAATTTTTAGCAAGCTAATCGATACCTTTTTATGCACACATACAAAAGCCGCCATGGAGTTTTCTCCCTGACGGTTGCGTTCTTACAAAAAACCTCCCGGAACTTATCCGGGAGGTTCTGAATTGTTTAGCTGTTGTGAGATGTTCTGAATTACAGAAATTATCTCTTTGAGAACTGTGGTGCACGACGTGCTCCTTTTAAGCCGTACTTCTTTCTTTCCTTCATTCTTGGATCACGAGTTAAGAAGCCAGCCTTCTTAAGAGGAGATCTAAAAGCATCATCAGCATTCAGAAGCGCTCTTGCGATACCGTGACGGATTGCTCCGGCCTGACCTGTAAAGCCGCCGCCTCTTACACTAATAATAGCGTTAAACTTCCCAATAGTATCGGTTAGAACCAGAGGTGACTTACAGATAACCTTTAGGGTCTCCAGACCGAAATAATCGTCTATTGTTCTGTCATTTATTGTTACAGTGCCGTTTCCGGGTACTAATCTGCACCTTGCAACGGATTTTTTTCTTCTTCCTGTACCGTAAAACTGTACCTTTGCCATTTTCGTATCCTCCCCTCCACTAAATATTCAGCTCAAGAACTTCGGGCTTCTGAGCCTGATGATTATGTTCCGAGCCTGCATAAACCTTTAGCTTCTTAAACATAGCACGACCTAAGCTATTGCCGGGAAGCATTCTCTTCACAGCAAGCTCAAATACTTTCTCAGGTTGGTTTTCAAGGAAATGTCTGTATTTGACTTCCTTCAAATGTCCAATCCAACCGGTGTGACGTCTGTACATCTTCTGATCAAGCTTATTACCTGTTAACACAACTTTATCCGCGTTAATAATAATAACGAAATCGCCTGTATCAGTATGAGGTGTATAGATAGGCTTGTTCTTACCGCGAAGAATTTTGGCAACTTCACTTGCTGCACGGCCCAGAACCTTACCCTCAACGTCAATAACATACCATTTTCTATCGACTTCTTGTGCCTTAGGCATAAACGTCTTCATTAGGTAACCTCCTTAATATGCTTTACGGGATATTCCCGATAAACTACCATAAACAATAAAATAACGCCGCTTAGTGCAGCGTTATTCATTTTATACAGAAATTGTTTTGCTGTCAAGACGGAAATTCGTTAAATTTAAAATACATCTCTCTAGCTCGTTTATTTGCTCTTTTTTTCTCGTTTTCTCTCTCTATTTCATCTTCCATCCCATTTTTAAATACGCTATTATTGGTGCCTGTTACGTTTAACATTATGAAACGGCTCAACTAATTGTGATCTTCCCATCCTCGTAGGAAATAGTTACAGAATCACCTTCCTTGACCTTATCATCCAATATTGCCTCGGCAAGCTTATCCTCTATATGCTCCTGAATTGTTCGTTTCAGGGGTCTGGCACCATAAATTTTGTCATAGCCTTTATCAGCAAGAAATTCCTTTACTTCTTCGGCAAAAGTGATTTTTATATTATTCTGCTCCATTCGCTTGGCAGTTTCATTTAGCATAAGTTCTCCTATTTTCTTAATCTCCTCACGGCTTAACGGATGGAATACAATAATTTCATCAACGCGGTTAATAAATTCCGGGCGGAATGTTTTTTTAAGTTCAGTCATAACATTCTTCTTCATGTCCTCATAATCACGCTTGGCATTTTCCTCCATAGAACCGAAGCCCAGCCGTTTAGGTTCGACAATATCACGAGCCCCTACATTGGATGTCATAATGATTACAGTATTTCTGAAATCAACCGCCCTGCCGGTAGAATCTGTCAGTCTTCCGTCATCCAAAATCTGAAGAAGCATATTGAAAACATCGGGGTGGGCTTTTTCAATTTCGTCAAATAAAACCACTGAATATGGCTTTCTCCTTACCTTTTCTGTTAACTGTCCGCCCTCATCATACCCGACATAGCCGGGAGGCGACCCCACAAGTCTTGATACACTGTGCTTTTCCATATACTCAGACATATCAATGCGAATCATCAGATTTTCATCTCCAAAGAGTGCCTCGGCAAGTGCCTTTGAAAGCTCTGTCTTACCTACTCCGGTAGGCCCAGAAAAGATAAATGATCCCACGGGACGCTTCGGGTCCTTTAATCCTACCCGGCCCCTTCTGATAGCTCTTGAAACAGCCGTTACTGCGTCCTCTTGTCCGATAACCCTATTATGAAGAACCGATTCCATATTCTTAAGCCGCTCGGTTTCTTCCTGAGCAAGTCTGCTTACCGGTATACCTGTCCATGACCCGATAATTCCGGCAATTTCTTCCTCGGTAACTATCTGAGTATTTTTGGAATTCTCCATCTGCCAGGCGTCCTTTTTAGCATTCAGCTCTTCTTTAAGCTTGTTTTCCTCATCACGCAAAGAAGCAGCTTTTTCAAATTCCTGGCTTACTATGGCATCCTCCTTCATTTTGTGCAAATCTTCAATTCTACGCTCCAAATCTTTTAAATCAGGAGGTGCAGTAAAGCTCATTAACCTTACCTTACTGGATGCCTCATCAATAAGATCTATAGCCTTATCAGGCAAAAATCTGTCTGTTATATATCTGGTAGACAATTTAACTGCCGATTCGATAGCATTATCAGTTATTTTAACCTTATGATGAGCTTCATACTTATCCCTTATTCCCATCAAAATCTGTATAGCTTCATCTTGATTCGGCTCCGTAACAGTAATAGGCTGGAACCGACGTTCTAATGCGGCATCCTTTTCGATGTGCTTGCGGTATTCGTCAAGGGTTGTAGCACCGATTATCTGGATTTCGCCCCTAGCCAGAAGCGGCTTCAAAATATTAGCCGCATCAATGGCTCCCTCCGCCGCTCCCGCTCCAACTATGGTGTGCAACTCATCAATAAAAAGCACTACGTTTCCGGCATTTCTTATCTCCTCTATGGATTTTTTCAGTCTGTCTTCAAATTCTCCTCTGTATTTTGCACCGGCGACCATAGATGATAAATCAAGAGTTACAACTCGTTTATC